>JBLJAX010000001.1:0-5861 GCA_047637795.1 Erysipelotrichaceae bacterium
CATCGCCGATACACAACACGCAATCGCATAGTCCGTTTTATACAACGGCGACATCAAGTCATCATTTTCATATTGAATCGCACCCGTGTCGATCGACATCTTGGCGCAGTATTTCTTAAAGTTCAAAGGTAAAGTATCCGCCCATAAAACCGTCATATTCGGCTCAGGTGCAGGACCCAAATTCGTCAAACTATGCAAGTATCTGAATGAAGTCTTCGTAACCAAAGGTTTGCCGTTGCTGGAGACACCCCCGATGGCTTCCGTAACCCAGGTTGGATCACCCGCAAAGAGCTCATCGTATTCTGGTGAACGCAAATGACGGACCAAACGAAGCTTGATGATGAATTGATCAATCAATTCTTGAGCATAGACTTCATCGATCTTACCGGCTTCAAGATCGCGTTCAAGGTAGATATCCAAGAAGGTCGATGTACGACCCAAAGACATTGCCGCTCCATTGTTTTCTTTAACAGCAGCTAGGTAGGCGAAGTACAACCATTGAACGGCTTCCTGTGCTGTTTCAGCCGCTTGACTGATATCAAAGCCATATTGAGCAGCCATCTTCTTGATATCATTCAATGCCTTGATTTGATCACTGACTTCTTCACGTAAACGAATGTTCTCTTCGTTGATGACGGTGATGGCGTTAAGGTCTTGTTTCTTCTCTTCAATCAAGAAATCTATCCCATATAAAGCCACTCTACGATAATCCCCAATGATACGTCCACGACCATAGGCATCCGGTAGACCTGTCAATAAACCTGTGTGCCGTGCCTTCTTCATGTCTTTGGTATACGCATCGAAAACTCCTTGATTATGAGTCTTACCATAATCATTAAAGAACGTTTCAAATTCTGGCTTCATCTTGCGTCCATAACCTTCAACGATCTTGGATGCAAGTTTGATTCCACCATATGGGTTGATGATGCGCTTCAAAGGCGCATCGGTTTGAAGTCCAACGATGGATTCATGTTCACGTAGAATGTAGCCGGGTTTGAAGTTGTTGATACCAGAAATGGCATCCATTTCAATATCCAAAACACCCAGTTTACGCTCTTCGGTTAGGAGTTCTTCACAGCGCTCCCAGACCTTACGTGTATTATTTGAAATGGGAGCCAAGAATTGATCGTCCCCATCGTAGTACGTAAAATTCAAACGGATGAAATCTTCCACATCCACAACTTTTTGCCAAATTCCAGATTCAAATCCTTGCCAAGCTTTAGTCATTTGGTGTCTCCTTTAGTGTTTACGCTTCTACTATAACACAGTGATGTATGTCACATTATAAAGATTATTCATATTCCCCGAATGTAAGCGCTTCGTATGCAAAATATTTTTTATACATTGATATGAAGCACATTTGATTTAACTTTTTTTGCATAATTTTCACAAATTAAAAGACTTCTCATTGGTTGAGAAGTCCATCTTGTTTATCCTCTTGAAGGGATCGATTCAGTGCTGAGACATGAAGTTCATTGTGCTCACATGCGTCAGGTTCTAACTGAAGTGGCAGGTTCGGTGGATTGATGAAAATACAGTGTTCTTCTAGCGTTTCATTATCTTCAAATAGCAGATGCATGCATTTATTATTCGGACAAAGATCTCCTTTTAATACCGTTATCCCACTTAAGTTTGTCTGCTCGATCATGTCAATTGCGGCATATTCATACATTGTCATTTGATCCATGAAAAACAACATGAACGCCATAATGAAAACACCAATCGGGATCAGCAGCAATAATGTTGGAAAGATTCCTTTGAGTACGGTATGACGCATGGACACCTGTTAATTGTATTGTACAACACGAATACATGTTTCACTCACTTATGTCATAAATTCATTTGTTAACTGTATCGAATTATGTAGTTTTTGTACTCCAATACGATAACTATTAATCTTAGATTAGTTTTGCATTCTAATACAAATACTTATATTTTCAGCTCGAAATAAAAGATCAGAACCCTTGTTCTGATCGAAAGAAAAAGCACCGAAGTGCTTTTAGATTGCCATTAAGACGAAGTTGATAACAAATAACAAGGATGCTACACCCAAGATTGGATGGATTTCCTTAGCCTTACCTGTAACAACTTTGATCAAGGTGTAAGCGATGAACGCAAAGCCGATACCGTAAGAAATGTTATAGAAGAACGCCATGAAGCTTGCCGCAAAGAAGGCTGGAACAGCTTCTGCAAAATCAGACCAGTTGATGTCAGCGAATGCGCCAGCCATCAAGACCCCAACGATAACCAAGATTGGACCGGTTGCCGAAGCAGGAACCAAGCCAACGAATGGTGCGAAAACGATTGAAACCAAGAACAAGACCGCAACGGTAACCGCGGTTAGACCGGTACGACCACCTTCTTCGATACCCGCAGCAGACTCAACATAAGTCGTTGTATTCGAAGTACCTAAGAATGCCCCAACCGAAGTTGCGATGGCATCCGCAAACAATGCTTTATCCATACGACTGGAGAAACCTTTACCGTTTTCCAAAGCTTTTTCATCTTCTTCAGAGAAGATACCGGAACGACGGCCTGTACCAATGAAAGTTCCAATGGTATCAAAGGTATCGGATAAACTGAATGCGAAGATTGTCGTTAAGACAACAGGGAGACGTGAAGCATCTGCGAATAAAGAAGGAATTCCTTCCGTGACACCCTTACCAAAGAGTTCACCCAAAGCTGCAAATGCAGAACCGATGGCACCCATATCAACACTTGCAGCGCTGAGATTGACGACACCCAATGGAATACCAATCAAGGTGGTTAGAACGATTGCGATCAACATTGCGCCTTTGACTTTCTTAGCCAAGAGGACAATGGAAATGACCAAGCCGATGATGAAGAGAACTTGTGAAGGAGTCTTGAACGCTAAGAGTTCAGTGTAACCTGTACCAAATTCACTGAATGGAGACAACAACAACATCTTGGCATCATTGAAACCAATGAATGCGATGAAGAGACCAATACCACCACCGATAGCGTGTTGTAAAGAAAGTGGAATGGATTTAACGATATGTTTACGAATTCGTGTGACGGTGATCAAGATATTGATGACCCCACAAATAAAGACCATACCTAAAGCTTCAAAAGGGCTGAAACCTAAACCAAAAACTACGACAAATGTGAAGAAGGCATTCAAGCCCATTCCTGGGGCAAGTGCGTACGGCACGTTCGCAAATAGACCCATGACCAAGGTCCCAATCGCGGATGCGAAGATTGTGGCCAAGAACAAAGCGCCACGATCGAGTCCGGTATTCGCCAAAATACTTGGATTGACAATCAGAATGTACGCCATCGTGAAGAAGGTTGTGAACCCTGCGACGATTTCGGTGCGGACATTGGTGCCATAATGCTTAAGTTTGAAAAACTTTTCCATAATTCTCCTCTTTTTTCTTTCTGTATTCCCCTTTAACAAACAAAAAAAGTCGGGAGAAACCGACTCAATCTTTACGCGATTGATCGCCTCACCACAGTAGTCGGATGTTTACGGTATCCGGTAGAGACTGCCTCACCATATCTGAGACATTATATTGCTGGCTAAATTTTGAATACTAAAGAAGTATAAATAAAATTGACCCTAAAGTCAATTTGTTTTCTGCATTTCACAAAATCAAGTGTTCAAGTGGCTTAAAATCGTTTGAATTCGATCATCATAGCGTAGAATCGGCTTCTTTCCTGCTACTGTTTTCTTAATCATGGAGACCATCATCTTGTGTCCAAAATTGAATTTGGACTTATCAATCGCTCCACCTAGATTTTGAATCATCGAGGCATGTTCGAGCAGTTCGATGGGGAGATTATTCTTCAGATGATTTTCAAACTCATGTTCAAAGGCACAGCACAGATAGATGGCCAAGCACTTGCTTAATAACAGGTCATGATTGGATTTTGTGAATTCTTTCATCGACTTATGAATCTGACCCGTATAGGTGGACAAGAACCATTGTCTAGAGCTTACACTAAACTTGTACAGTGCTCTTTCCATGAGGGTATCCAAACGATTCGCGAGCTTGAACAAGCTTCAAAAGATATATCAATGATTCGGGATTTATTGATTTTATGTATGTGTCTCCTATCGCTATTGGATTGCTTATTATGTGTCAACACTCTAATCACAAAAAGTTTATAATGAGATAAGAGGTATTTTATGTTAAATCAAATCACACCTAATATTTATGTATCGGATAATGAAGAACTGAATGATCGTCCACGGCTTGGCTACATTAAGGGCTCTAAGTACGCCATTATGATTGATGCGGGTAATTCACCTGCTCATGCACAAATGTTTCTAGATGAGCTTAAAAAGATGGATTTGAAGGATCCTGACTTCGTTGTCTTGACACACTGGAATTGGGATCATGTCTATGGTTTACGCCATTTGGATATCCCTTCGATCTGCAGTGCCAAGACTCAAGCCAAGTTGATCGAGATGAGTAAGTGGCAATGGGATCCCATCTCCATGCAAGCACGTTTAATTAGTGGAGAAGACATTGAATTCTGTGACAGCTGTGTCAAAGTAGAATACGAAAATCCAAAGCATATTCAAGTTAAAACAGCCGACATCATCTTTGATAAATTTCTGAATATAGACTTAGGGGATTTGAATTGCCTGATCTTGCGTTTGGATAATGATCATGCGGAGGATAGTTCCATTGTCTTCATCCCTGAAGAGAAGGTGATTTTCTTAGGCGACATCACGTCTCCAAATTATCATCAAGGTCCGGAACATTACACCCTAGATGGCATTACTCGATTGATGGCAGCTTTAAATGAATTGCACTTTGACAAAGCCATCCATGGTCATACCGAAGTTATGAGTAAACAAGAATGGATGGATTTTCTACATGAAGAGAAGACAAAACTAAAGGGCTGATTTCAGCCCTTTTTCATGGTTTCAATAACTTTCTTCAACTTCTCAATATCCATTTCTGTATAGGGCTCCGTGTCAATGTTCAAATTCTTCCCTTGTGCGCAACGTCTTAAACAATTCTGCGTTCTGAGCTCAAACATTCCATCTTTGCTCACATCACCGACTTTACAGCCCAAAAGCTGTTCGATCTCCGTGATAAATTTGGCTGCCCCTTTATCTTGGCAACGTTGACCACTGCAAACCAATAAAGTATGCGGACCCCCTTCTTCAAGAAGTGCAGGAAGACGTTTGATGATGGAAACAATGATTTTCGAACTGGTTTGAAAATGTTTCTCCAACAATGGATAACTGATCCGTGGTACGAAACCATATTTCTGTTGTAAGTCCTTTAGACACGACATCAATTCAATCTGCCCCGGTGCTCCAAAATAATCGTCATAACGTTCAATGATTTCCAATAATTCAGGTGTTTCGATATTCTTCATAGGTTCATTATAAAAGAAAACGTCTCCGTGTGGGAGACGTTTTAGCTTATTCTGTTACAGAGATGACGACTGGGTAGTAAGATTCTTCAATGAAAGCTTTGACTTCTGCCGATTTCAATGCGTCCACCAAGATTTTGGTCTTCTCGCTATCGACTTGTTCTTCATGTACCGCCAAGATGTTCGCATACTTTAGAGCTGCAGCGGAATCTTTATCTTCTGTGGTCAATACGGTTGCGGTGATGCCTGCTTCTAGAGCGTAGTTGCCATTGATGACAGCCAAATCGACATCGGGTAGAGAACGCGCTAGTTGTGCGGCTTCGAGTTCAACGATAACCAAATTCTTAGGATTGGATGTGATGTCTAGGATCGTTGCGGTTTCAGCTTTCGCCGGATCGATGGTGATCAAACCTAGAGCTTGAAGTAGATTCAAAGCACGTGCTTCGTTTGTCGCATCATTGGGTACAGCAATTTGTGCACCGTCTTGAAGCGCTTCAACACTTGCG
>JBLJAX010000002.1:0-5902 GCA_047637795.1 Erysipelotrichaceae bacterium
CAGTCGTGTTGAACAGTGAAGCTTTGAGTGATGAAGAACGTACACAATGGACGCAAGCCATCTCCAAAGCCATTAATATTCCTGAAGAAAAGATTGGTCTCCATGTCTTCCAAGCAAATGTTGCGAATGAAGAACCGACATTGGTTTCAGAAGACATCCTAGATTCACCGTATTTCTGGCCAATCGTAATTGGGGGAGCTGTTTTGATTATCTTGATCATCGCTTTGATCATCTTCTTGATTGTACGTAAGAAACGCAAACAAAAAGGAGATCGCGAAGACATCAACCAACAAATCAAATCTTTCACTGAACTTGCTAAAACAAGAGTAAATACCATCAAAGCCGATCCAAGTAAAGCAACGATCAATGACATCCAACAATTTGCGGATGAAAATCCAGAGATTGCGGCGAATTTGATACGGGAGATGTTGAAGGAGGATGAAGAGTCATGAGCAACATGTTAACGTCAACGCAAAAAGCATCGGCCTTGCTCATCTCCATGGGTCCTGAGCGGGCTGCGAAAGTCATTCGTCATTTGAGCGATGCGGATGTCGAACGTTTATCGCTAGAAATCTCCAAACTTCGCCGTGTTGATTCTAGTGAAATGGAAGCCATCGTCGAAGACTTCTACGGCATGTATCTTACGCAGAAAGTCATTACCGAAGGGGGTGTGGTCCAAGCGAAAGAAATCTTGGAGAAAGCCTTTGGACCGCAACTTGCCTCTTCGTATTTGGATCGTGTCTCGCGTTCCATGCGTGTGAAGATCTTTGATTTCATTCGTAAAGTTGATTATAAGAATCTTGTCTCCGTTCTACAAAATGAACACCCACAAACCATTGCTTTAGCCCTAGCCTATGCGGGTGCAAGCCAATCCTCCCTCGTCTTGGGGGAGCTGCATAAAGATATTCGTGTCGATGTGGTCGAACGCATCGCTAAACTCGATAATCCGCATCCAGAATTCTTAAAAGTTCTGGAGAAAGTGTTGGAAAGTAAACTGTCCACCATGATCACCCTCGAAGTTCAAGAAATCGGTGGTGTCCATCATGCGGCAGACATCATGAACCGTGTTGAACGTGGCATTGAGAAACATGTGTTTGATGAATTGAATCAGAAGAATCCAAGCTTGGTTCAACAGATTCGCGAGAAGATGTTTGTCTTTGAAGACATCATCAACTTGGATGATAATTCTGTACAGCTCTTCATTCGTGAAGTGGATGCGAAAGATCTTGCGGTTGCCCTTAAGATTGCGAACAACGATCTCTTGGATGTCTTCTTCCGCAATATGTCGACGCGTATGCAAGAAACCATTAAATCGGATATGGAATACCTCAAGAATGTACGCATGAGCGATGTGGAAAAGGCTCAACAACGCATTGTCGCCATCGTTCGTCGTTTAGAAGAAGAAGGTCAGTTGGTTATTTCGAAGGGAGGGTTGGATGATGTCTTTGTCTAGAGTCTTGAAACAACCCCGTCAGTGGGTTTATGAAGATGTGTTGGAAGAAGAAACGATTCAGATTGAATTGATCCAAACTGAAGTCGAAATGATTAAAGAAGTCCCATCATTTGAATCAGAATCCATCACCGAAAGCCTAACACCAAGTCCGATTACAACGGAAGTAGACATGGAAGCCATTCGCGCTGAGGCAATCGAGATCGCACGTCAAGAATTGTATTTGGAAAACATGGCATTTGTCGAACGGATGCAAATGGAGTATAAGCAATTTCTCCATAACTTGTCCGTCGAACAAAACGAAGCCCTAAATTCACTTAAAGCTCAAGCGCACCATTTGGCTTTGGCTTGTACAGAGAAGTTGATGCACGCGAAAGTGAATGAAGAAGATCAAACACAGCTATTGAAACTGATTGAATTAGAATGTGAACGTCATAAAGATGAACACTTCACACGCATCCACCTCAGTCGAAAGCTAAAGCCATTCGAACACGAACTAGAGACGATTTTAAATCAGAATCAGCTCAAGGCAACTTGGGTTGAAGGTTCTAAGGACACCTGTGTGTTTGAGAAAGAGGGCACCTATTACGATGTTTCCCTCACGACGAAACTAGAGAATCTTAAACACTTGTTTATGACACGCTAAGCAGATGGAACGTTATCATAAATTGTTAAATACTGAAGACTTGGGTTCACATTTAGGAACGATCACCAAGGTGGTTGGGACAAAGTTGGAATCCAATGGACCCATCAGTAAGATTGGGGACATCTGTGAATTGAACACCTTGGATGGTAATCAGACGGTCATGGCTGAAGTAGTCGGAGTTGAAGGGTTAACCGTTCACTTAATGCCCTATCGTGATATCGATGGGATTGGATATGGAAGTGTTGTGAAGAATACAAAAACCGTATTGAAGATCCCTGTAGGTGAGGCGTTACTCGGACGTATCGTGGATGCGATGGCTCAACCCCTCGATGGTTTAGGACCAATCCAAGCTCAAGCCTGGTATTCCGTTAAAGGAACACCCTCGAATCCTTTCGAACGTCCGCGTATCACAGATAAGCTCTGCTTAGGCATCAAAGCCATTGATGGTTTGAACACTGTAGGTAAGGGTCAGCGTATGGGCATTTTTGCAGGTTCAGGTGTGGGTAAGTCCACCTTGATGGGCATGATGGCTAAAACCGCTCAAGCTGATATCAATGTGATTGCGTTGGTGGGCGAGCGTGGTCGTGAAGTGAATGAATTTATTGAACGTGATTTGGGTGTAGAGGGTTTGAAACGATCGATCGTCGTTGTGGCGACATCCGACCAACCTGCCATGATGCGCAGTAAATGCGCACTTACGGCTACTACGATTGCCGAGTATTTCAAAGACCAAGGTAAAGATGTCTTCTTGATGATGGACTCTCTGACACGGTTTGCGATGGCTGAACGTGAGATTGGCTTGAACATTGGTGAAGCACCGGTTGCTAGAGGCTATACACCTTCCATCTATGCGAGTTTACCCAAATTGTTGGAGCGTGCTGGACGATTTCAAAAAGGTTCCATCACAGGCTTGTATACCGTGCTTGTGGAGGGGGATGATGCGAATGAACCCATCAGTGATATCGTTCGAGGCATTATCGATGGACACTTGATGTTGTCACGAAAACTGGCGATGCAGAATCACTATCCTGCGATTGATGTTTTGTCCAGTATCTCGCGTTTGATGACTGAAATCAGTGACCCGAAGGCACTTAAAGCAGCAGGGAACTTACGTCAGTTGATGGCTGTCCTACAAGCCAATGAGGATTTACTTTCAATAGGAGCTTACAAGAGTGGAGCAAATCCTAAGTTGGATGAAGCATTACGCAAACGTAGTCTCATCGAACGCTTCCTAATGCAAGCAACCCATGAGAATACAAGTTATGAGAGTACCCTACAAATGATTGAAGGCATCGTGAACGGATGAAGACATTCCCACTCGCTAAAGTCCAAGCCATACGACAAATTGAAATGGACCAAGCTAAAAATGAGCTATTGATGATTCGCCAAAGTATTCAAGAAGCCCTTCAAACAATAGAACAGCTAGAACTTAAACAGAATGCATTATTAGATGATCGTAATCGTAAGCTAACAGAGGGAACCAAACCCTTTGATCTGAATCAAGATCAAGTAAAAATCAAAGCCTTAACAGAGCTTAAGAAAACACATCAAAACAAGTTGCTCGAACTGAGACAACTTGAAGATAAAAGTCTGAAAGTGTTGTTAGAGAAAAAACAAACTGTGAATGGTCTGGATAAGTTGAAAGACAAGTTCATAGACAATCAAGCACAAGAACAACGCAAGCAAGAAGCAGATTTCGTAGAATCCACATTGGTGCATAAATATAGGTGATCACTCGAATGAGTTCACATAAATCAAAAGAAAGGAGGTGAAGACATGGAGACAGTCAATCGAATACCCATCCAACAAGCCATGTTTGTGCAAAGCAGTCCTACAACAGTTGTGAACAACGACTTCCAAGCATTCCTGATGGAGCTCTTCAAAGCGGTGGAAACAGAAACAGAAACGCCAATCGTAGTGAGTACGAAAGAAAATCCTCTCATTGTTCAAGAAGTTGAAAGCCCTGAAACGGAACCGACTGAGACAGAGATGATACAAATCTTAGCCACACACCCACATTGGATCAATCCAAGTATCCCAAAAGCGGATATACCCGTTGAAGCAAAAAGCAATGTTGTTCAAGTGGTAATCAAAGCAAATCAGTATGGTTCGATTCAAGTGCCAATCCAACAAGAAGTTAAGCAGATTGTGGAAGTTCAGACAAAGGAAGTCACGAAAGAATTTGTTCAGATGATCAAAACGATTCAAGGGGATATCCAGAAGGTCGAATTTGAACCTGAAACCCAAGAGGCAATATTGCACTTTGAACGCTTACGCAAACCAATGATTCAGATTGTTCATACAGAGAACACTCAGACAAAGATTCCAGTTGAAGTAAGAAGCGTTGAAAAAGTGGTTCTACCACAAGTTGAACGAACAAGCATTGATTTAAATGAGATCACGAGCATCATTAAGCAACACGATCAAAGTAAAGATGGAACCTATACTTTGAAACTCAAACCAGAAGGCATTGGTGAGATTGTGATTAAGTTTGAACAGAAAGAGAATACCTTCAAACTAAGCTTGCACAGTCCAAATCCAGAAGTACACAACTTGTTTGAAAAAGTACTACCAGAACTAAAGAACCAGATGCAAGACATTCAGTGGGAAGTTCAATATGGACATGATGATGCGCAAAAGCGTGGACAACAGTTCCATCAGCACAAAGCCAAGTTCAAACAGGAAGATGTGGAAGAGACATCGATGAACATCCGAATCGATCATTACGATCGAAGCCAAACCTAGAAAGGAGGCAACATGAGTATCAATCCGATTACAGCCGTATCTGAGCAAGAAGCAAAGAAGAAGAATACGATCAGTGTCGAAGGTTTTCTAGAATTGATGGTCGCCCAGTTGAAGAATCAAGATTTCAACAATCCTGTGGATGACACGCAGTACATGGCGCAAATGGCACAATTCGCAAGTCTACAAGCCATGCAAGACATGAGCGGATTCACACAATCCACCTATGCCATCGCATTGGTTGGGAAGCACGTGAGTGCGCAAAAAGATGGGACTTTAATTGAAGGTGTCGTTACAGGAATCCAGAGAGACAACAAGACGTTCATGATTCAAATCGGTAATCAAACCGTAAGCATCGAACAAATCACAGGAGTGCACAGTGTATGAGTGATCCCATCCAACAACTGAAGATTCGCTCGCTTAGCCAAGCCCCTGTCGGTCAAAATCAACGTCAAGTTCCGAATCAAGATTTCCAAAGTCTATTAGAAGAACGTATCCGTACAAACAGCTCCATTGAGTTTTCTAAGCATGCGCTAAAGCGTGTTGGCGAGAGAGACATCGACCTCAGTTTGACTCAATTAGAACGTTTGAATCAAGGGGTTGCCTTGGCAAGTGCAAAAGGTTTACACGATCCACTCATCCTCGTCGATCAAACCGCATTTGTGGTCAACGTACCCAACAACAAAGTAATCACAACTTTGCATGAAGATGCCCTTAAAGGCAATGTCTTCACCAACATCGATGGCGCCGTCATCGTTTAGCCGGACATTTAAATGAGGCTAAAATAAGTTTCGAATGACAGAGAAACTTAACGCATACACCCACAGAAAGGCAATTATTTAAATGTTAAGATCCATGTATTCGGGCGTTTCAGGCATGAAAGCGCACCAAACCAAACTCGATGTAATCGGGAACAATATCGCTAACGTAAATACCTACGGCTTCAAAAGCAGTCGTACGACTTTTTCAGAAGTTTATTATCAAACCGTTCGTTCCGCTTCTGGCGCAAGTGCCAACCAAGGGGGGATGAATGCTTCTCAAATCGGTTATGGCGTCAATGTCGC
>JBLJAX010000003.1:0-10971 GCA_047637795.1 Erysipelotrichaceae bacterium
ATCCATAATAGAGATAGTCCGCACGATGACCATCGCGCTCTTTCTTCCGTTTTCGAAAACGTCCTTCCAAGATAAAGCCTACCTTTTCAATCACGCGTCCGGATGCCATATTGTCAGCACAATGATTGATTTCCAAACGATAAAAACCACAATGGTGAAATAGGACCGGAATCAAAGCCTCTAGTGCTTCAAGCACCAAACCCTTACCCCAATGATCACGATGGATCACATAGCCAATGACACCCACTTCATTGAAATAGACTTGATTGACATCAATGGTTCCAATCATACGTTTGCTTTCTTTCAATACGATCGCATAGGCTTCAGGCATGCCCACATCGATCCGATTCAAAAAGAGCTTGTCGATGATGTAGCGTGTGAATTCCACGGAATCGTGTTTCTCAAACCAAAGATATTTGAGGACTTCATCATCGCTGCAATACGCATACATGTCTTCCGCATCTTCTAATCGTACTGGCCTAAGCATCAAACGTTCTGTCTCGACAATCGGCATCACTAACTTCAACACATCTTTCACCTCCATAAAAAAACGTCCCTAAAGGACGTTCGATAACGTGGTACCACCTTAATTTCACTACTGTGCTCAATGTGATAACGGTACAACCGGATTTACTTACTCAATTCAGTAATCAGCTCCCGAAGGACAGGCTTATCTTGCTTGGCTTTGTCGCATCAACCCAAAGCTTTCTTTGTTACCATAAGATAAGTTTATTTCGTTCACAGCTTTGAATACAGTATAGTCAAATTTGATAAGCACGTCAATTATACATCGAAATCTTTTTTATGAATGGAATACTCACACCCACAATACTCTTGTTTATAAATGCCCAAGCTTTTTGCCGTATTGACCGAGAAATCAATGCCTTTATTCTTCTTAAAGTTAGAATAGAAATAATTCACTTTAGGATAAGCATTGGCCAAACGACGTGCGATGCCATTGATCTTATCCGCATTCTTTTGACGTGAGATTGTCATGACCGTTGTACAGTACTCATATCCATGCGCATTGGCATAGGCCAATGCTTGATTGATACGCAACGCATAGCACATGCCACAACGACTTGTCCCTTCTTTATCTAAGCTTCGTTTGGATAGAAAGTCTGTGTTGTATTGATCATAATCATAAGGCTCTTCAATGATATCAATCCTTGCTTGTTTTGATTCATTGAAAGAATTCACATAAGCCTTCAATTCATTTAAACGTAAGTGATATTCCGACTCCGGATAAATATTCGAATTGTTATAGTAGATCGTAATGTCAAAGATATCATACAAATATTCCAAAGGCCAACTATTACATACAGCACAACAGGACTGCATCAAAAGACGTGGTTTGACACTAAGTTTACGAAGCTCTTCAAGCTTCTCGATCTCCCATTGATGATCCGTTAATTTTCTCATTGGATGAACATGGCGTCGCCAAAAGAGAAGAAACGATAACGTTCTTCGATGGCCATGTGATAGGCGTTTAATATATAATCACGATTGGCAAAAGCACTCACCAACATGACTAAGGTTGATTTCGGTAAATGGAAGTTCGTGATCAAGGCATCGATTGCTTTGAATGTATAGCCAGGCGTGATGAAGATTTGCGTTGAGCTGGCTTCTTCAATGAAACGACCATGTTTCTGCATTTGGGATTCCAAGGTTCGAACCGATGTTGTCCCAACCGCGATGATACGTCTTCCCTCTTGCTTGGCTTGGTTCAAGATGTTTGCACTCACGTTCGATACTTCATAGACTTCTTCATGCATGATGTGTTTATCAATATCTTCCACATCCACAGGTTTGAATGTTCCAAGTCCTACGTGTAATGTCACATAACAAAGCTGTACACCCTTCATTTCAAGTTCATGTAAAAGTGCCTTGGTAAAATGCAAACCCGCTGTTGGGGCAGCCGCACTACCAGATTGTTTGGCATATACTGTTTGATAACGTTCAGGATCTTCCAAACGTTCTTTGATATAAGGCGGCAACGGGATGGTCCCAAGTTTTGCTAGAACTTCCAGGAAAACACCTTCGCTGATGATTTTAAAGCGACGCAAGCCTTGATCCAAGACCTCGATGCATTCAAAACGCAATTGACCTTCGCCAAATTCAACGATTGTATTCAGTTTTACAGCACGCGCATTGCGAACCATGCACAAAACCGAATCCTGCTCATGTCTTAAGATTAAGCATTCGATATGTGCATTGGTCTCAGGCTTAATGCCAAAAAGACGTGCCGGTAAAACACGTGTGTCATTGAGAACCAAAATATCTCCTGCATGAAGATAATCGATGATTTCATGAAAATGATGATGTTCAATGGACTCATTATTGCGATTAAGAACCAAGAGCCGTGATGCACTGCGATCCTCAAGCGGATGTTGGGCTATCAGCTCAGTGGGTAGATCAAAATCAAAATCGTGTGTCTTCATTAGAAACCTCGTGAATCCACACTATTCAGTTTATGTTTCTTGAAGTAAGCTTCTTTGAAATCCAAGAAACGATCTTCTTGAATGGCCAAACGCACTTCTTCAGTGAGCTTGATCAAGAAACGTAGATTGTGGATCGATAACAAACGCATGCCTAAGCCTTCATTACAACGAATCAAGTGACGTAAATACGCTCTTGAATAATTCTTACAGGTATAGCAATCACACTCCGCATCGATGGGTCCAAAATCACGTTCATTCTTTGCGTTTCTTATGTTTAGTCGACCCGTTGAAGTCATCAAAGTCCCATGGCGTGCGATCCGTGTTGGTAAGACACAGTCAAACATATCCACACCACGCAAAACACCCTCAAGAATCGCATCGGTCGAACCGACACCCATGAGATATCGTGGTTTTTCAAGGGGTAGATATTTGATTGCATAATCAATCATCTTATACATGGTTTCCTTGCTTTCACCAACGGAGGTTCCTCCAATGGAGTAACCAGGAAAATCCATCTTCACAAGCTCTTGTGCACTGTAGGCACGAAGATCTTCAAATTCGCCCCCTTGGACGATGCCAAACAAGGCTTGTTTATCATTCGCATGTGCTTCTTTACCGCGTTTAGCCCAACGCAAGGTACGCTCAACACTATCCTTCATGTAGGCATGTGTACTTGGATAAGGTGGACACTCATCAAAACTCATGATGATGTCCGCACCCAAATCATTTTGAATCTGAATGGCTTTCTCAGGGGATAAGAAAAGCTTATCACCATTCAAATGGTTCTTAAAATGAACCCCTTCTTCGGTGATCTTACGATTTTCCATGAGTGAGAAAACTTGAAAACCACCCGAATCGGTTAGGATCGGGTTGTTTACATTCATGAATTTATGCAGTCCACCGGCTTCTTTGACGATATCTTCACCCGGACGAAGCCAGAGATGATAGGTATTCGCTAAGATGACACCGGCATTCATTTCAGTGATTTCTTCCGGTGAAACAAATTTAACTGTTGCTAAAGTCCCAACTGGCATGAACATCGGCGTCAAGACATCCCCATGCGGGGTGTGCAAGATGCCGGTGCGTGCTCCGGATTGTTTACAGATATGGGTTACTTCAAATGAAAACTCTGACATATTATTCCTCTTCTTGAGCTCTTAGTGCATCTTCTTCTTCATTGCGTTGCATACGATTGGCTGTTTTACGTTCATGTGCTTTTAAGTGTTTCTTACGTAAACGAATCGCAGCAGGTGTGACTTCGACCAATTCATCATCATTGATGAATTCAACCGCATATTCCAATGTGATTTGGCGTGGAGTAACCAAACGCATTGCTTCATCATTACCCGATGAACGAATGGCAGTCAACTTCTTATTCTTGGTTGGATTGACTTCCATATCCAAATCCCGTGAAGCCATTCCAATGATCATACCTTCGTAAACTTCAGTTTGTGGGCCAATAAAAAATGAACCACGTTCCTGGAGATTGAAGATCGAATACGTCATCGCAACCCCATTTTCAGTTGAAACCATGGATCCGTTTGAACGACGAGGCATTTCACCTACGTATTCTGTATAACCAGAGAATTGACGAACGATCGTCCCTTCGCCACGTGTATCATTGATGAATTCACTGCGATAACCAATCAAGGCACGGGTTGGGGCCTTCCAAATGATGGTCACATAACCCCCTTTTTCATCCATGTTCACCATTTCGGCTTTACGTAGATTCAATTTGGAAATGACGACGCCACTGTAAGCTTCAGGAACCGTCGTAATGACTTCTTCCGTAGGCTCCATGCGTTTGCCATCGACATAACGATAAATGACTTCTGGACGACTGACAGCCAGTTCATAGCCTTCACGTCGCATATTTTCAACTAAGATCGTCAGGTGAAGTTCACCGCGACCCGATACTTTAAATTTATTTGTCGATTCAAGTGCATCGACACGTAAACCAACATTGACTTCAAGTTCCTTCATCAAGCGTTCTTTTAGGTTACGTGAGGTCACATACTTTCCGCTTTTCCCGGCAAATGGCGAATCATTAACCAAGAAATTCATCGATAATGTAGGTTCTTCAATTGTGATCATCGGCAATGCTTCCACATTGTTCACATCACAAATAGTATCCCCGATATAGATATCTTGAATGCCCCCAATGATGACGATATCACCACTGTTGGCTTCTTTGACCGCTGTCCGCTTCAAACCTTCATAAATGAACAATTGCGCAACCGTTTGACGAATACTTGAATTACCACGAACGACCATGACCGATTGTCCTTGTTTCAAAGTACCACGATACAAACGACCGATGCCTAAACGACCGATGTATTCATCATACGCTAAGGAACTGATTTGTAATTGTGTTGGTCCATCATTCAAATCAGGATAAGTTCCAACATGCTTGACGATGGTTTCAAAGAGTGGAACCAAATCTTCATTGGTATCATTCATATTGTATCGAACGATGCCTTGACGTGCGATGCCATACAAAATTGGGAAATCCATTTGTTCATCATTCGCATCTAGATTCAAGAATAATTCATAGACAAGATCCACAACCTCTTCTGCTCTTTGATCTGCCTTATCAATCTTATTGATTAATAAGATCGGTTTCAAACCCAATTCCAACGACTTCTGCAAGACAAAACGTGTCTGAGGCATGGGACCTTCACTGCTGTCTACCAATAAGATGACCGTATCGACGGTACGGATGATGCGTTCGACTTCAGATGAAAAATCCGCATGGCCTGGTGTATCGACAATGTTTATTTTGACATCTTTATATTGTACGCTACAGTTCTTGGAATAGATGGTGATGCCACGTTCACGCTCCAAATCATTTGAATCCATGATTTGATCGACATGGGCTTCATTTTGGCGGAAGACATGGGTTTGTTCTAGAAATGCATCGACCAGTGTACTTTTTCCTGCATCGACGTGGGCGATAACGGCGATATTGATAATATTTTTTTCTCTCATTAGGTTCCTCAGTTAATTAACTTGTTGATTGTATCACAATCACAGGTATTAAGCTTTCTTTTTTCACTCAGCTTTCACAACTGAACTTACACCTTCCATTATAATAGAGTACGACAAGAATACAATTTGTTTCCTTCTGCTCTTCATTTCCCTCCCACTCCTACAGAAGGAATTGATATATTGAAAGCGAGATTCTCGCTTTTAATTTTGTCTTTGTTATAATGACTTCATGTCAAAACTACACATCGACCTCGTCCATTGGTATAACTTAAATAAACGTGATCTTGCTTTTCGCGCCAATCAAGATCCTTATCGCGTTTGGATCAGTGAAATCATGGCTCAACAGACACAGATCGATACCTTGCTTCCCTATTATGAAAGATGGATGAATCAGTATCCAAGTCTAAATGATTTATATATTGCAGAGGAAGAAGATCTTTATCGCTTATGGGAAGGCCTCGGTTATTATTCACGTGTTCGCAACATTCATAAAGCCGCTTTACAGATCAAAGAAGAACATGCATCCATTTTCCCAAACACGAAAGAATCGATTCAAACGCTTGCTGGGATTGGTGATTATACTGCTGCAGCCATTGCTTCCATTTGCTTCAATGAAAAACAAGCGGCTATCGATGGCAACGTCAAACGTGTTATGAGTCGTTTGTTCCTTTTGGATGAAACAAGCTTAAAGAAGGACTTTAACAAGCAAATTAAAAATAAAATTGAAACGTGGATGGATGATGTGAATCCAGGTGATCTAACCCAAGCACTGATGGAATTAGGTGCTTTGGTCTGTACGAAACAAGCTAAATGTGAACAGTGTCCAATTAAAACACATTGTCTTGCTTTTCAAAATAATGTGGTGAATGAATATCCAAAAGCAGCCAAACAACTCACGAAACAAACTGAACAAATCGATGTGGTGCTTCTCCTTAATGAAAACAATGAATTTGCACTAAGCTTGGATCATACAGATTCTTTGATGCAAGGCTACTATCGACTTCCAACCCTATCTCAAGTAAAGATTGCTGAACATGAAAAAGACGTCACATTAAAGCACGTCTTCAGTCATAAAATATGGGAAGTGACCTTTCACATCGCTAAATCGACACAAATTGAAAATCTCAAATGGGTCAGCTATGCTGAAAGTCTACAGCTTCCAATCATTACACTTCATCGTAAATGGTTAAAACAGAAAGCCTCGTTTATTCAAAGCCAAAATTCGTTTTGATTCTTCTTTAGCTCTCTGATACCCAAGATTAATGGCAGCTTCACCTTGTCCAAAGGAAAAGATGCCTATTTTTTTATCAAAAACATTGAGATTGAAATCCGCCATATGCATCATGCTAGCCGTTGTTTGAACCGTCATTAACTCCACGATACGTGCCCCTATCTCAGTCACATGTTTGCTTTTCTCAAACGTGCTGATGTTTTCCATGGAGATTGAAAATATGCGGCCATACCCCATCTCTTTCAAAGGAAGCACAGGAAGATTCATCAAGATGCCACCATCCACCAACTGCATGTCCTTCAACTCCATGGTTTCAAAAACCATTGGGAACGAACAAGAAGCTCTGAGAGCATCCACAATCTTTACATCGTCATGAATTATTACTTGGGATGAAAGCGGTTTGATCCAATCTTTACGATTCGTAAAGTATACGAGTTTACCACTGATCAAATCCACAGACACAATAATCAAAGGATACTTGACATCCTTTAACATTTTTACGTGATAATCCTTCAATTCATCTTCAATGATTTGAACAAAGCGAGTTGGATCGACCAAACCCGTCATCGTACGGGTCAACAATGGAAATACTTGCGCATTGGTTGGGGCAAGTAGCTTTTCGTCAATGATTGTCTTCTCAATTTTAAGCAAATGAGCTTGAATTTTTTCAATCGGAATCCCCATCGCCATAAAGGTCGCAATGATCGAGCCCATGCTCGTTCCTGCAAACGCCTCCATTTTGATGTTTTGCTCAGCTAAATAACGCAATGCACCAATTTGGCAATACGCTTTGATACCTCCACCACATAAGGCAACCCCTAATTGCTTTTTCATAAATTCCCCCTAATAGGACAATTCATCCTCTTCCAACCAATAAAAACCATCTTCTTTTAACATTTGATCTGCTTCAATCGGTCCTTGCGTATACGATGGATAAATCGATAATTCGATCTTCTCATTCACAATCTTCTTCGTTATCGCTTCACCAAAATGCCAACTCAATTCAACGATTGGCCAGGGTGTAAACAAACCATCGTCATGATTAAAAGCATCATCCAATAAACGTTCATACGCTTCTGGTGTGTTGATGCGATTCTCTAATATGCAACTCTGACAGAAGTCCATCTTAACTTCTGTAATCGTATTTATGGTTCCTGGTTTCTTTGCATTGAACGAAAGACTGATGCCTTCATCGGGTTGAACCTTTATGGTTAAGACTTCACGATGTTTACATTGATATAGATCATTCCCATTTGCCTTGAAAATAACTTTGATGTAAGTGGCACGCTGACTCAAACGTTTACCCGTTCTTAGATAGATTGGTACCCCTTTGAGTGGACCCTCATCCAAATGCAAACGAACAGCTGCATAGGTATCGATCATCGATTGAGGATCAACATTGTTTTCATCACGGTATGCACGATGTTCATCGATGGCACCATATTGGCCAATCACCAATTTATCCAAAGACACATTGGCAAGTACGGATATCTGCTTATTCACCATATCCGAACTACTTAAAGATACGGGTCGTTCCATAACCACATAACTCATGATCTGCAACAAATGATTCTGCAACATGTCTTTGATGGCACCCGCTTGTTCATAATACGAGCCACGTGTTTCAACCCCTACGGTTTCAGCGGCTGTGATCTGAATCTGTTCAATGTTTTCATTGTTCCAAACGGACTCGAAAAGACGATTGCTGAAACGAATGGCTAAAATGTTCTGAATCATCTCTTTACCAAGATAATGATCGATATGATAGATGTGTTTATCATTAAACCACTGGTTCAATGCATGATTGACTTCTTTGGCATGTTTTAAACTATCTCCAAAGGGTTTCTCTAAGATAACACGATGTGTTCCATTCTTCAGATAACCAGACTTATACAAACCCTCTGAAATCACGGTAAAAAACTCTGGTGAAACGGCAAAGTAGTAAAGATTGTCCGCACCACAGGGATAGTCATCCAATTTATCATACGCATCCATATTCGTGAATTCCATTTGGATGTATCGAATATGCTTAGTAAATGCAAGATAGGTTGTTTCATCAAACTTGAAACGCGTTTGTTTACGAATCCATGGTTCAATGATCGCAAGATACTCAGCCTGGGTGTAATCTCTACGACCAATGCAACGAATCTCAAAATCATCCGCTAAATGCGAACGATGTTTGAGGTGATACAAAGCCGGTAAGAGTTTACGATAGGTCAAATCACCGGTTGATCCAAAGATTGTAAAGACAAGACTGGGTTTATTCGACATCTTTTCCCCAACTTTCAAAGTGGTAACTTCCATCACGGTCTAAACGTTCATAGGTATGTGCACCAAAATAGTCACGTTGTGCTTGAACGAGGTTGGTTGATAAGGAATCCGAACGATAAGCATCGTAATAATTGATTGCGGAACTGAAAGCTGGTGCAGGTACCCCATTCATGATGGCAATCGCATTGACTTCGCGTAATGCAAACAACGCATCATCCGCAATCTTCAAGAAATAATCATCCAACAATAAATTATCCAGTTTAGGATTCTTCGTATAGGCTTCCGCAATTCGATTTAAGAAGCGTGCACGAATGATGCATCCACCTCTGAAGATCTTTGCAATGGCTTCGAAGTTCAAATCCCAGTTATACTGCTTTGCGGCTTCTTTCAAAAGTGCGAAGCCTTGAGCATAGGACACAACCTTGGCCAAATAAAGCGCCTTACGAACCTTTTCGATGAATTCGTTGCGATCGATGCTGTTAGCTTGTGTATGACTTGGCAATATCGCATGTGCACGAATGCGTTCTTCGCGCAATGAAGAGATGAAACGTGCATAGACGGCACTGGTGATCACAGAGGTATGAATGCCGAGATCCATGGATTCTTTCGAGGTCCAAATACCCGTACCCTTTTGTCCCGCATTATCCTTGATCACATCAATGATGTCCGCATCGCTTAAGTCATCTTTTGTCTTAAAGATTTGACTGGTGATTTCAATCAAATACGAATCCAAATCCCCTTTATTCCACTCCGTAAAGACATCCGCAAGTTCTTTATTATTTAATCCACCCACATTCTTTAATAAATGATAAGCTTCAGAAATCAATTCCATGTCGCCATATTCAATGCCATTGTGGACCATCTTGACATAGTGTCCAGCCCCATCACTTCCAATATAAGTCGTACATGCTTCGCCTTCAGCTTTGGCTGAGATGGCTTCCAACATGTCTTTTAAATAGGCATGCGCTTCTTTATTCCCACCCGGCATGATCGCAGGTCCAAAACGAGCCCCTTCTTCACCGCCCGAAACACCCATGCCAAAGAAATTGATGCCCTTTTCTTTTGCGGCTTTTTCACGACGAATCGTATCTAAGAAAAACGAATTCCCTGCATCCGCAACGATATCCCCTTCATCCAACAAAGGATACAGTAAATCCAAGAACGCATCGACTGGTTTTCCAGCTTTGACCATCAAGATGATCTTACGTGGACTTTCCAATAGGTTTACAAAATCTTCAAGTGTTTCAGAGCCCGTTAGATTTGCCGTAGGGTTTTCCAACAATACATTTTTCGTGACTTCATAAGTTCGATTATAGATGGCTACAGAATAGCCATGATCGGCTATATTCAACGCAAGGTTTTTACCCATGACCGCCATGCCGATAACGCCAATGTTTTTCTTCATTATTTCTTCCTCTTTTCTTTTATTATACGCTATTTCGTAAGAATCGATTCCATGAATGGGCGTCGTAATCCAGGCTTTTCACGTTCTTGATACTTTTCACTTAACGTATGGATATCGCCTGGATAACCAATGGCAATCATTAAGATGACTTCGAAGTCATCTTCGATTGCATAGTGATCATGAATCAACTGCTTATCAAAACCACCGATCGCATGTGCAATCAGATTGCGCCGATTTGCTTCTAAGCTTAAAAAAGCCCAGGCTGCACCTGCATCAAATTGACTATAGAAATTGTCTTTTCCATTAAACGTCGTTGTTTTTTTTGTGCATAAAGCAATCAACATGGGTGCGTGTTGAGCCCAGTCATGGTTGCTTGGAAAAAGCGATTGCTTCAGAATGGACAAATCATCTGGTTTATCCCCGAGAATGAAACGCCAAGGCTGCTCGTTCATTGCGGAAGGCGCTAAGCTTGCAGCTTCAATAAGCGCATATAAATCATCTTGTTGCACGGATCTCGTGCTGAACGCGCGCGCTGACCAACGTTCTTGAATCTCTTTTAAGAGTGGATACTGTGTTATTCTTTGCATATTTACCTCAAATCAACAGTCAAATTATAGCATAGCCCATCTTATCCC
>JBLJAX010000004.1:0-3885 GCA_047637795.1 Erysipelotrichaceae bacterium
TTTATTTTAAAAATGAAAAGGATGTTATAATAGCACTAATATGGCTTCCATAGCGTACATCACAGACCGTCATATGATTGAATTCCATCGTTTGAATGGTAATCAAACGATCAGTTTTTGGCGTCCATCTGTCGGTAAGCGTTTTACGGATTTCAATCATGGTGATTTACTCTTCTTTTTAGCCAAAGGGACAGAGTTGAAGACAACAGGTGAAAAAGGCATCATCGGTTATGGGCGCTTTGATCACAGCATCAGTTATTCGTTCAGACAAATGTGGAACCATTTTGAAAGTTTGAATGGTTATCCCGATCAAAAGAGCTTCAAAGATGCGATCTTACGGGTCGCTAAGGCGAAAACATTGCCTGCAAACATCAGCAGTCTCATATTAAAAGACATTGTCTTCTTCCAAGCACCGGTTTATTTAAGTGAATTTGGAATGAAGATTTCAAACAATCTCGAGAGTTTTATTTATTTGGATAAAGAAGACCCAGAAATGACGGTCAAAATCTTAAAGAAAGCCAATGAGATTGGCGTCGATGCATGGGCGAATGCCATGAGTCGATCATCACGCTCGAGTACTGTATTTGAAGATGATTTGGCAAGACATGTCTTGCAGTTGCATCTACAGAATTTTGGTTCACTCAGTACAGAAAAAGAGACCCGCAAGCAAACGCGGATCTTAAATGAAGTCGTTACAAAATCTAAACACCTTCAATGGTTGGACGCACGCAAGCAAGAGTTGATCGCATTCAATGAAGAAGGAATTGAATTATATTTCAGCATTGACTGCAATAAAAATCAAATCATGGAACGTGTTGTCTACAGCTTTGGGAAATTCAGTCTCATACGTAAATTGGCACGAGAAATTCCGAACTTCATCCAAAAAATTAGTTTTAAACTCATGATTGATCACGAATTGCCAGATAATCTATTAAGTTTATTTAAATTGGATGATGTTGAAATTATTTCTCACCAACATCAAGATGATTCAAACATAACAGAAAGCGATGATATTTAGTCTTCGCTTTTTCATTGATCAAATGATATTTCTCGACAAGCTCGAGATAGCGTGCGTACGCTGCTTCTTCATCCTGTGTGACTTCATACTCAAGCTCATAATCAACCATGCCAAGATAATGATTTTCATCAATACACAAGTCACCATGTATTTCTTTGATCAAACGACGATAACTCGTTAACTCACCGAGATAGCTAAACGCTTGTGTATAGTCATTTTCGTTTAAGAAAGATCTTACGTCCTCTCGATCAAAGACGTTCGCATCATTTCCATAAACTTCAAAGTTGACTTCAAGTCGTCCTTTGGCTTGTTTAATTTTAAAGGTCAACTCAAATGTTTGATTGATTTGACGGATCCGTGCTGCAATCGCTTTGTTTACATCGGCATATTGGTAGTAAAAATTAACTTGTTTAATCACAGGCTCTTCATTGTAATCCAAGGATAGGTGATTGAACTGGTCTTGTGTAAGAAGCGTCTTGTATTCGATTTCGAGATTTGTGTTCATAGGGCTATGATACAATAGTGTTATAAAAAATTAAAGTTTAAGGATTAAGCTCTCCCCTCAGAAAAAAGGAAGTAAAAGTATGAAACGATTTACCATAGTAAGTAAAAATGACGATTTATCCAATCAAATCAAACACAAGATTCATGATGCTTTAGCTAAGATGGATTTTATTAGTGATGAAAATAATCCAGAACTTGTGATCGCGGTTGGTGGAGATGGAACATTCTTAAGAACAATCCATAAATATGTCAATGCTTTGGATGCACTGCTTTTTGTGGGGATTCATACCGGAACCCTTGGTTTCTTTACCAGTTACGATAGCCATGAAGTGGATAAGTTCTTAGAAGATTGCCAACAGATGAAGTTTGTACGTAAAAACTTACCGTTATTGGAGATCAATGTACATAGCTCAAAAGAAACACATTGTCTCTATGCCCTCAATGAAATCCGTGTTGAGAACGTCATTCGTACCCAACTCATGCGTATTTATGTTGAAAATGTGTTCTTAGAGACGTTTAGAGGTACAGGAATATGCATTTCGAGCCAAGCAGGTTCCAGTGCTTACAATCGTTCCCTAGGGGGTGCGATTTTACATGAAGGTTTGGATTTGTTGCAAATCACTGAAATCACAGGCATCCATCACCAAGCGTATCGCTCTTTGGGATCCCCATTGATTGTGCCGCATGATGTGACGATTCGACTTGAGAGTGATGATTTCTGTGAAGCCATCTTGTGTTACGATCATGAGTCCATGAAGTTAAGAAAAGACAGTTGCGTAACCGTTAATTACAGTAAAAAGGTCGTCCAAATGATTGGAAGACCCGATACACACTATATTGAACGATTAAAGAATCTGTTTTAGTGATTCTTCTTGGATTCATTCATATGACTCATATGATAAACAATCGCAATTGAAGGAATAAACGATAATAATGAAGAACCTCCCGCAGAAATAAAGGGGAGTGTGATTCCAGTGATTGGAAGTAAACCAATGATCATGCCCATGTTTTGGATTTGTTGAAACATCAACATACCCAATAAACCTACGGCCATGATCTTTTCTCTGTAATACTCATTTTGATAAATGATCCGAATGATGATCAAATCAAGCGCTAAGTGAAGAAACAAGACAATGCTCGTCCCCAAGAAACCAAAATTCTGTCCAATAACCGCAAAGATGAAGTCATTCTGAGGTTCAATGATGCTGATGACTTGAGAACCAAATCCATGACCTAAGAAACCTGCTGAACCAACAGTCAAAAGCGATTGATAAAGTTGTAGACCCCAAGAACTGATGTAATTCTCAGTTTGGAGCCATCCATAGAAACGATTCAATCGATACGAACTACCCACGATATCAACCAAGAAGTCTTGTGCGAAAAAGAACAAGAAGAGAAAGACAAGAACAGTACCAATGACAAAGGTGAAGCCACCAATGAGCCAATAGCGTTGGATGCCACTAAGACTGATCATGGCGATCAAGCCCATGACAATGATAATTGGAATCCCTGTATCAGGCTGTGCGACGATGAGGATCAAAGGTAAAGTCGCATATTTTAGGATCTTATAGAATAAGTGGATATCAGATTCAAAGTTAGCGATACGATTCTGTTCAATGTGTTCTGCGATGATGGTCGCAGATTTGATCATCAAGACAGCTTTCATGAACTCACTGGGTTGAATGGTGCCAATGCCAGGGAAATAAAACCAAGCACGTGTACCGTTTACGGGTGCAATAAAGGGGAGATTGATGTATTTATCTAAGATTAGAAGAAAGAGTAAGAAGATAAGGATCCAATACGCAATATCAATTGCAGTAAAGAGTCGATCAACGCCTATTTGTAGCAATGCAACTAACGATATGATTGAAATGATGACCCAGATGATCTGTTTGATCAACAAATCGGTTCCGTCAAGATAATAAACAAGTAAGGGACTCGCAGCATAAATTGCTAATAAACTGATTACCGTAAGCGACAATAAAACAAAGGTCAAGGACCAATTGATTACAAAATTCTTCTTTGTCGGGGAGGTTGTGAGGCGTGTCATGTGTGTTTTTATGGTGCGTTGAAGTCGACCCACATCAATGGTATCATAGATGCGAGGTGAAGGTATGCGTCGATGGAATTCGTTTAGTGAACTAATCTATTTTCCTCTTGAGGTATTATATATTGCCAGTATCATTTTGGGAATGACAGGGATTCTATTCAATCCAAATTTCCAAATATTTTTTTCAATCAATCATCCCTTTATTCTTTCAATTCTTGATATGTTACGTTACCTATCCAGTTTCTTCATTCAGAATTTTCCATTAATCTTCTTATTAAGAGCCGTATATCGTCGTAACGAAGATGGAATGGTG
>JBLJAX010000005.1:0-2107 GCA_047637795.1 Erysipelotrichaceae bacterium
TCTCAATCGATCTAGGCTCCATGACTTTGGCACCTAAGAAGGCCATTTCTTTCATTTCTTCAAAACTGATGAAATCTAACTTATATGCTTTTGGGTATAAGCGTGGATCGACACCGTAGATGCCTTGGACATCGGTGTAGATTTCTGCGCTACAGCCAAGTTTGGATGCTAAGGCTACGGCAGTCGTATCGGATCCACCACGACCCAAAGTCGTGATGTCCCCCAAAGCATTGACGCCTTGGAAGCCTGCGACCAAAACGATTTTTCCTTCGGATAAATGTTTCTGGATACGAGAAACATCGATATCTTCAATGGTATTGCGTGTGTGCAAGCCCTTGGTCTTGATGCCAGCTTGGGTTCCGGTCAAACCAATGGCTGGATACCCCATATCGTTGAGAATCATCGAGAAGAGTGAGATGGAAACCTGCTCACCCGTACTTAAGAGCAAATCGATTTCACGTTTCGATGGACTGGAGGAAGCTTCATGCGCGAGCTCCAAGAGATGATTGGTGGTTTTTCCCATGGCCGATACCACTACCACGACATCCATCCCCGCATCTCTTCTTTGTAGGATACGCTGAGCCAAGGCTTTCATCTTTTCAACGCTTGATACCGACGAACCTCCGTATTTTAAGACAACGGTGCTCATAGGCGATCCTGTGTGAGGAGATCTTCATAGGTCTCACGTTTATTGACGAGGCGTATAGCATCTTCATTGACAAAGATGACAGCCGGTTTAAGAAGACGATTGTAATTGGAACTCATCGAATAATGATAAGCACCGGTACTGAAGACACAGAGAATATCGTTGATTGCGACTTTTGGTAGTAAGCAATCATGAATCAAGATGTCTCCGGATTCACAGGCACGACCCGCTAAGGTATAGTGATGATCCGCAGATTCATCCATGCGATCCACTAGGGCAGCTTCGTATTTGGCTTGGTAGAGCGCTGTTCGGATATGATCCGCCATCGAACCATCCACAAACACATATTCCTTACCAGAAGGGGTCTGCTTGGTTGCGCCTATGGTATAAGCTGTGATGCCGGCATTTGCCACGATCGATCTTCCTGGCTCAATGATGATTTTTGGTATTTGAAGATTCAAACTTATGGCTTCGGTATAAACAGTGTCCAATAATTGCGGTAAAGTGGCTTCCAAATCAATCGCTTGGTCTTCATTAGTGTACTGAACCCCAAAGCCACCACCCAAGTTCAGGACCTCCACGACGATGCTTTTTTCATCTAAGATGCGTTTGATATAAAGAAGTAAAGCTTGAATCTCTTTAATGAACGATGTCCCATCAAAGATTTGGGAACCAATGTGGCAATGAAGACCTTTGAATACAAAGCTTTCATTCTTATTTAGATGTTCGATCAGATCTAAAGTCTCATCACTGAAGATGCTCATCCCAAACTTAGAATCCAAACGACTTGTCGCAATATAATCATGCGTATGCGCCTCAATCCCAGGATTGACACGTAAGAGGACAGAGACAGGATGCGTAGGATTTAAGTGTTGGATTGTTTCCACTTCAAATGGATTATCTAAAACAATCAATCCAACTTTATAATCCAATGCAAGTTGAAGCTCATCACGTGTTTTATGATTACCATGGAAGATTATTTTATCCATGGGGAATTTAGCTTGTTTAGCCGTGTAGAGTTCACCCCCACTGACCACATCCAAACTCAAGCCTTCTTCATCCACCATTCTGCACATCGCTAAGTTCAAAAACGCTTTGGAAGCGTAAGCGACTTCAGTATTAACGAGCTTGTGTTTAAAGTTTTGTTTAAACAAACGCATCTGACTGCGCATCAAAGCTTCATCCATGATGTAGAGGGGAGTGCCAAACTGTTGAGCGAGATTGCTTACAGGGTGTGAACCAACATAAAGTTGATTATTTTTGATGGGAAACGGATTGAATGACATGGGGTTCTCCTTATGACAAAAAGCCACAAGCAAAAGGCTTGTGGCTTACGCGTTCCTTTTGCCCGACCAAGGTTCCAAGCGCACTTACAACCATTTGGGCAAACGGGTGTAAACAGTGATATGTTTCTTAAACATACCCCCAGCAAAGAATGCTTCGGCGATGGTCCCTCATTGA
>JBLJAX010000006.1:0-8877 GCA_047637795.1 Erysipelotrichaceae bacterium
ATCATCATCGATGATATCATTGCGAATCAAAGTACCTGGCTCTTCGGGTTTATTGGTATTGCGAATATTAAGTGGAATGTTGAGATGTTTGACCGCTTGAATGGATTCCTCATGCAAAATCGAAGCACCCATGAAAGTCAACTCACGGAGCTCACCATAAGTCAGTTGGGGAATCGGTTTTGCTTCAGGAACGATTCTAGGGTCCGCCATCATGATGCCACTGACATCGGTCCAGTTCTCATAGATTTCCGCATGCAACGCTGCCGCGACAATCGAACCTGTAATGTCCGAGCCCCCTCGTTTCATAAGCTTGATACGACCATTGGGTAAAGCCCCATAGAAACCAGGCAATACAAAATGAGGATACTGTTGAAAAAGCGTACTGAGCTTCTGTGTCGATCGTTCAAGATCCACGGTCCCATCACTTGTAAGAACGATAGCATCCTTCGCATCAATCATTGGCCAATTCAAATACTCCGCACACAAGATGGCACTGAGTTTCTCACCGATTGAAACCAAGGCATCACGTTCTGTTTTTGGGCTCAAATCAGTCTTAAGGCGATCAAAAAACGCTTGTACATCGAACTTCAAATTAAGCTCTAACTGAATTGAGTGATAACGCTCAACAATTTCGTTCAGGAGTGCTTGATAATCCACCCCATACAAAAGATGTGCATGGAGAAGATAAAGTAAATCCGTAATTTTATTTTGATCCGGATGTGATTTACCCACTGCTGAAACAACGACGACACGTCGTTTAGGATCGCTTTCTACAATGGCTTTGATTTTTTTGAATTGTTGAGCATTGGCGAGTGATGACCCACCGAATTTACAGATTTTCATAATGTCTCCTTGGTTTGTATGCCGGCGAAAAAGATAGGCTCTGTCGCTCGCAATGTCTGAACGAGGGCATGGATACGTGATACGTCCATGGCTTTTGTGATGCGATAGATACGGTTGCCTTGTATCCATTTGACTTCACTCAAAGCTTCCAGATAGCCTGATTTCAAAGCTTTTGAACTTCGAATCAGGTATGGATGAATCGCTTTGGTATTATTTGCGACAAGTTTCGTATGTTCTTCCGGCAACATACCCCCTGTCTTCTCCTTGATTTGCATCAAGTCTCGTAGAATATTGCCTGCAGTTGGTAATCCCCCTGCACCTTGTCCAATCAATGCTTGGCGCTCACCCATCGAATCAACGAACCAAGCGATGTTGTGATTAGCCAATATAGACGCCTCCGCATCTTCCACATTGAAAAGCTGAGGTTCGACATAAGCTTGGATACCATCCTCACTTCGACACATGGTCGCAAACAGTCGGATATGATAACCCAAGTTTTGAATGAACTGAATATCCTCGGCCTGTAGATACGCAATCCCCTCACATGGGATGCTTTCGAACTCAATCCATCGATCAAAGGCCACAACACCTGACAAACGTATCTTATTCAAACTATCAGTGCCCATGATATCCGCACTGGGGTCTGCTTCGGCGTAACCCAATTGTTGTGCTGCCCGTAAAGCTTCTTCAAATGCACACTGCTCACGTTCCATCTTATCCAACATGAAATTACTCGTGCCATTCAGGATACCGCCAATTGCTTGAATCTGGGTATGACGTTTGACTTCCAATAAAGTCGCTAGATAAGGAATCCCACCACCGACCGCAGCACTGAAGCGCAAAGCAACACCGTTGGCTTTCGCACACGCATCCAATTCATCCCCATGCCGATTGATCAAAGCCTTATTCGCGGTAACGACCGCTTTCTTTGCGTTCAAGGCAGCCAGTATATAGGATCGAGCTGGTTCAATACCCCCCAGAACCTCGACTACAATATCCACATTAGGATCCTGAAGCAAGGATTCAATATCTTCAACCATGTCAGGACGATTCGCTTTTGTAGCTCTTCGTAATATTTTGGCAATAAAGAAGGCATCGGATGCCGTTGCCTCAAGGAGGGTTTCTAAGCCTTTTCCCACCGTTCCATAGCCAAGCAGACCAATGCCTAAGCGTTTATTTGTTTCTATTTTTGATACATCTGTTTTCATATTGAAAACATTCTAGCATCGTGTATAATTAAAAACAAGTGAAATATGAAACTCTACAGCACACGTAACACAAATTTAGAACAAACACCTTGGCAAGCATTGATCCAACCCATGGCACCCGATGGTGGTCTTTGGATGTTCAATGAATTTCCACTTGTCCCATGGGAGACATGGATCAATCTTCCCTTTGAAGACATCGTCTATGAAATTCTAAGCATCGTTTTTCCCGAACTTGATATCGACAAGAATTTTATTCATAAAGCCTATGCTCAATTTGAACAGCCTGAAATCGTGCCCAGTATCTTTCGTAAACATCAAATCGTTGAACTCTACCACGGTCCCAGCGCTGCCTTTAAAGACATTGCTTTAAGTGTTTTACCTGAACTGAGTCATCGCGCTTTCATCAAATCAGGAACACGTATTGTTCCTCATATCTTAACAGCGACAAGTGGTGACACAGGTTCCGCAGCTTTGATGGGATTTAAGGGTTCTGTTTTCCCCATCACTGTTTTTTATCCTCAAGTGGGCATCAGTTCAATTCAACGTCGTCAAATGACTACGATCGATGCTAAAGGTGTCAAGGTCTATGGGATCGAAGGTAATTTTGATGATGCTCAAGCAGTCGTTAAACACCTCTTTCGACATGATAAAGATCACCACTATGGTTCAGCAAACTCCATCAATATAGGTCGCTTAATTCCACAGCTTGCCTATTACTTCAAAGCGTATGGTGATGCGATCAAGCATCACCGAATTCAAAAAGGCGAGGCCTTGAGCTTCTCCATCCCAAGTGGTAATTTTGGGAACGCCTTTGCAGGCTACTGTGCTTATCGTATGGGACTTCCCATCAAGCATCTAATCATCGCCTCCAATGCCAATGATGTCTTAACCGAATTCTTCACACAGGGTCGATACAATCGCAGACGAGAATTTCTACACACACAATCCCCTTCCATGGATATCTTAGTATCGAGCAATCTGGAACGTCTACTTTTTCTCGAAGCCAACGCTATCGATGTCGCAGGTTACATGCATACTTTGGACCAAGATGGAATGTATCAGATTGACACGAATTTACTAAATCAACTTCAATCACGATTCAAGGCTTATCGCATTGATGAGGTTCTGACAAGCCAAACCATTCAAACGGTTTATGATCAAGAACAGGTACTTCTTGATCCACACACAGCAGTCGCATGGGCTGCAGCAGAACAGTATCAAATTGAATACCCTCATCAAGCCATTGCCGTCCTTGCGACCGCTTCAGCGTATAAGTTCCCGCGCAGTGTTCTTAATGCATTAAAAGCACTTCCTTCAGAAGATGACTTTAAAGCCATGGTCGAATTATCAAAGCTAACAGGTACTCTGATTCCGAAAGCTTTACGTTCGCTTGAAGATCTCCCTGAAATCCATACCCAAATCTTGAGCATTACTCAAGCAAAGGAGCTGAAATGATTCGAATACGTGTCCCCGCGACCAGTGCTAATCTGGGCCCTGGCTTTGACTGCCTCGGTTTAGCCATCAATCGATATGCGGATTTTATCGTTACGATCAGTGAGCAAAACGAATGCATCGGATTTGAGGAAAGTGAAGACAATCTTTTTCTAAAAGCCTATCAATTCGCTTGCGAACAGGAACAAACCCAAATACATCCACTTAAAGTTGAGATGCACTCTGAAATACCCATGGCAAGGGGTCTGGGATCCAGTGCCGCTTTGATAGTGGCAGGTGTTGCGACTGCTTTGATCGAGAACACAAAAAGCTTGGATCGCACGCGTTTGATCCAACTTGCCAATCTCCTTGAGGGTCATCCCGACAACATTGTCCCTGCCATCGTAGGGGGGCTTTGTGCTTCCAAACACCTTTTCGAAAAGGTTGAAGTCATTCGGTATCCCGTTCATGCATCGTATCGTTTCAAACTCTTGGTTCCAGATTTTACACTCTCAACCGAACACAGTCGTAAGGTCTTACCCACACAAATATCACGTGAAGATGCAGTCTATAATCTCACTCAAATCCCCTTTTTACTGGATGCGTTGAGTACGGGAAACAGTGAACGTTTAACATGGGCGCTCACGGATCGTATTCACCAAAACGTTCGTCTTAGTCTTCATCCAGACTTCAAAATCATTACAGACAACTTAGCATCAAAGCATTTAGCCTACTATCTCAGTGGTGCAGGTCCAAGTCTCATGGTTGTGACAAGTGAGGAAGAATCTTTATTGAAAAGCTGTCTTGAAGGAACACAAGCAAAATGGTCGATCTTAGACGTTAATTTGGATACGAAAGGGATGGCATGGTCCTATGAAACCTGAATTTCTCATCATTCATCAAAAGTTGATTCCAGAGACTTATCTCAAAGTCATTGAAGCTCGTGAGTTGGTTCAAACCCGACAAGTCAAAGACATCAGTGAGGCATGTAAACGTTTGAACTTATCACGCTCAAGTTATTACAAGTATAAGGACTTGGTATTTCGTCCGGATGAGAATAAGATGACGCGTAAAGCAATTCTTACCTTTTTATTAGACCACCAACAAGGTGTCTTATCGGAAGTATTGGGCTTTATTGCACGAACCAACGCCAACGTTTTGACCTTAAATCAAAACACGCCGATTCGAAACATCGCATCCGTCATTCTCATGTTGGATATCTTGGATATGCAAGTTTCGCTGGATCAATTACTGGAAGATCTTAAACACTGTAAAGGTGTTAATGCGATTCAACTTCTTGATTTGGAATAAGTATTTCAAACGTTTTGTTTTCTGCTATAATGACAAACGTGAAACAACAAATCAAGGGTCCAGTTTTCATTTTACTTGCCGCCATCTTCTGGAGTTTTGGGGGTCTTTTAGGTAAGCTCATCCCTTGGTCCGGCATCACGATTGCGGCATTTCGTGGCCTTTTCGCTACCATTACAATTGGCATATATCGTCGTAGTTTCCGTTTTCGACTAAATCGTTCCATTTTATTGGCTTCGCTCAGTCTGACCCTCACAACCATCCTCTTCATGATGGCAAACAAGCTGACGAGTTCAGCCAATGCGATTGTCCTTCAATATACATCTCCTATTTTCATCATCTTGCTTTCCATTTTTATTGATAAACAAAAACCACGCAAACGTGATCTTTTTGCTTTATTCGGTGTTTTCTTAGGAATCAGCCTTTTCTTCCTGGAACAACTCCAGTCTGGAAACCTGCTGGGCGATCTCTTAGCGCTTGCGTCTGGTCTAACTTTCGCAGGTGTCTTCTTCGCTAACAAACTTCCAGGGGCATCACCGATTGATGCGACTTTCGTTGGTAACTTGTTAAGTGTCCTGCTTATTCCTTTTGTCTTTTTTGATCAAAGTTTCGCTCTAAATCAAAATCCACAGGTTTGGATCCTTATCATCTCCATGGGAATCTTTCAGTTGGGCTTCGGTTATATTTTGTTTGCCTTAGGCATCAAACAAACCCAAGCCACCACCGCATCCATCATTGCTACCCTAGAACCTGTATTGAATCCGATTTGGGTGTTTTTGGTTCTTGGTGAGCAACCAACGACGCTTGCCTTGATTGGCGCATCCATCGTACTTATCACCGTCATGATTTATAACTTCATTGTCACAAAATCGAATTTCAAGCCAAAGCTTGAGCTTGAATCGCATCATATAACTTAGCTTTTAAGAAGACAGTCAGACTGATTGAGAAACGTACCCATTGATCCAAATTGATGATCCACCATATGGTGACAATGTCCCAACCTAAGACACTTTGAGCCAATAGACTCAAAGGTACACGCACCAACCATAAGCCTGTGAAACTAACCAACATTGGAACTGTCTTATATCCAGATGAACGAATGAAACCATTCAAGACTTTTGACATGTTTTGAGGGATCTGAGATCCTGCCATGATTTTAAGATATAAAGTACCGATTTGAATCAATTCGACTTTATCGGTTAATAATCCCATTAAATTCTCCGCGAAGAAGAAGAGCAATGTCATTGTAATCGTACTGATCACAAGACTCAATTGTGTCAAACGTTTAAAGTAAAACTTAAACAAGGCATCATCTTGCTTACCAATCGCAATCGATGCCAAGCTAATGGAAGCCGTCACAAAGCCCACCGACAACATCTCGCTTAATCCTTCTGCTTGAAGACCCATTTGATACGCCGCATAGTGAGCGGTACCATAGGCAATGATGACACGCGAGATGATCAAAGTAGCGAATTGCCAGAACGTATTTTCAAACGCTGCGGGTACACCGGTTGCCAAGATCCGTCCATTCTCAAATCGATCGAACATCGACTGAATGGATACCTTAACGGTATCCTTAAATAAGCCAATTTTATGGCTGTAGAGTCCCCACAAACCTAGGCTTGCACTTAAGATCTGTGAACTGATCAGTGAGATTGCAGCCCCACTTAAGCCGAATGCAGGTGTCCAGGCTGTCCCAAAAATCAAGACATAGCCGATAAAGATATTAAAGAGATTCCCGAATGCCGCAATATACAAGGGTCTTCGCGTATTGCCTTGAGCTTGGAAAGCAGCGGTATTCAATGCGGTGATTGCCACAAAAGGAAAACCCAATACCGTGATTTGAAAGTAACGCGATGCCAAATCCAAGATTTGTGCATCTTGGGTGATCAAGCGAAAGAAATCGTATCGAAAAACAAACATCAACAGTGATGTCAAAAGTGATAAAGGCAAGATCATCGCCATCGCACGTGCTTGTACCGTACGACAACGATCCATGTGTCCACTCCCAAAATGCCGAGCTGCGAGAACCATCAAACCAATCGCCAAACCTTTGAACACCGAAAAGTAAATCCCATACAGGCGATTGGCCACGCCTTGGGCGGATATCTCCAAGATTAAAAGGCGCCCCACATAACCGGTGATGACCAAGCTGGATAACGTCAGTAAAACATTTTCTAAAATGATGGGAATCAATATCCCCAGGATGAAACGATTCTCTTTTTTTGTGTCAAGCATAGTGAACTCCAACCACGCTATTATAGCGTATTCCAGGCCATAAAAAAACGACCCGCAGGTCGTTAAGGTTGCATTGCGCCAAAGAGGACAAGCCAAGCCAAGATGGATTTCGCTGCAAGGCTGAGGATGATGTAGAAACGTTCGCCATAGAGATAATCTTTCCATTTACCCAATTTCAAGTATTGAGCGATCATGTTGATGGGGAAGGTGTTGAAGGCAACGAAATACGTACCGACGATTGCCCATACGAACCAAGGCACTTGATCGTAATTGCCCGTACCGGTCATGTATAAGAAGATGGCGACCCAAGGTGCGATACCTGCCAATGAACCCCAAATAAATGGACCCCAATTGACTCTACCTTTAGTGAAGCCGGCGTTCAATTCTTCCATGTCCAAACCAAAGAGATTCATGGATGCGTTGACGATGAAGATCAAGACTAAGCTTGCGATGTCATAGATGCCAAACAAGGTTGCGATCAAGACGATCATGATTGATGAACTTAAAGCGTATTCGAACCAACGGAAACGATTAAGACCGTTCTTAAGGTCTGCGACATAACGATCTTTATTTAGGACAATCAAGCCATGCGCAATCGCTGAGATCAAGAGGAAAGATGCGACCAAGATGCCGAATGGCAGGTCAAACAAGACTTTCGAAGTGACTTCTAAAGAGCGTGTTTCAGGATTGAAGGTCTGATAGAACTGAACGATGCTGGGTTGGAATTCGCCGATCTTTTGAATGACAGAAGTTGCCAAGAAAAGCATTGTGATCCCTTGAACTAAATGAAAGAAGCCCATGATAAGATTGAAACGAATGAGTTTTTTGAATTTAATTTCCATAAGTATTTCCCTTTTGTGATTTGATATTAGCACTTATTATTAATAAGTGGTACTTAAGTGCATTAAACATATCAACAGTTGATCTAAACATCCATAAAGACTCACAATATGATGTAGAAGACTTTGTTTTTTACGCGTTTTGAGAGGGTTTGCGAGTCAGTTTCAATCCAAATTGATAACCAAAGATGCTTAAAACAATGGCACCGATAATAGCGCCAATATAGGCACTTAGTTCGTAGCCCTCTAAACCTGTTGCGGCATAGATGTCAAAGCCTCCTAAGAATGTTCCACCAAGAACAAACCGATGTAGGATCCTCCAAGAAAACCGAGACTGAAACCCAATATCCAAGTTAAAATCGGAATGAATTTTCGTTTCAAGGGATACATCTCCTTTAACGCATGATAAGCCTCTTGTATGGTAATTATGTGAACTTTTTTACTTGTCCAACTTACATCAACACTAAATCTGCTCTCAAGTAAATAGCCAAAAGAACGATCTGTATCACCAGACCGTTTTATAATCATAGTCTGTTTGTACGCATGACCCGCATTGCATTCGCAATCGCAATCAACGCAACACCGGTATCCGCAAAGACGGCTTCCCACATGGAGGCTAAACCAAAGGCACCTAATACTAAGAAGATGGCTTTGACACCTAAAGCAAAGAAGATGTTTTGATAGACAATCGTATGTGTCTTATTGGCAATCTTCATTGCAGTGACCACTTGAGTGAGTTCATCATTCATGATGACGATGTCTGCGGCTTCAATCGCCGCATCCGATCCCAAACCACCCATCGCAATCCCGATATCCGCACGAGCTAAGACTGGCGCATCGTTGATGCCATCCCCGACAAAGGCGATTTTGTCTTTATTGTTGGTATTAAGTTGTTCGAAGATGGTGACTTTGTCTTGAGGTAAGAGTTCCGCGTGGACTTCATCAATGCCTAAGTCTGAGGCAACTTGATTCGCAATGCCTTTTAAGTCTCCACTTAAGAGTACCGTACG
>JBLJAX010000007.1:0-2000 GCA_047637795.1 Erysipelotrichaceae bacterium
TAGTCGATGACCGTCCTCAACAAACCTTCCATCATGTAGTCCAACATGCGCAAGTCCTCTGAAGTGTTGAAATACAGCTCTAAGATGTGCGAAATGATATCGGCACTGCCACATGCGGTTTGATACGCATTGACACTGTAGGTCACTGTAGGATCTAAGAAGGACACTTTTGGAAGCATCGTGTCATGTCCAATGCCGTACTTTTCATTGGTGGAAAGCTTGGTGATGACACCACCCGCATCCATTTCTGAACCGGTTGCACTTAAAGTCAAAATCGTCAACAAAGGCAAGGCGTTCTTAATCGGTGCCTTGCGTGTAACCAAGTCCCAAGCATCCCCATCATAATAAACCCCCGCCCCAATGACCTTACTTGCATCAATGGTGCTTCCACCACCAACCGCGAGGATGACTTCAATCCCTTTTTCTTTACACAATGCAATCGCCGCATTGACCGATTCAATCCGTGGATTGGGTTCGATGCCACCAAATTCATAAACTTCCAAACCCATTTGCTTGAGTTCATGCATGACTTTATCATAGAGGCCAATCTTTTTAATGGAGCCTCCACCATAGGTAACCAAAACCTTAGTCCCATAGTTCTTCACTTCAGGACCAAGATGCATCAATTGGTTTTCACCAAAATAGACTTTTACAGGAATGTTATAAATAAAATTGTTCATTTTTCTCCTTATGATGCACGCCAAAATGTCATGCAATTCACTTTATCTTCTAAATTATATCGTATCATATCATCCAATAGTTCATAATCAAAGGCTTTATCCCAAGGCATACGGATGATCATCGACCCATACGCAATCCCCGCTTTATCCAAACGCTCCGCAAAGTGTTGAATCCCCGCCAACTCAGGTGCGATCGCCAAATGTTTCTTTGCGAGACTAAACGCAATGATAAAGGTACCGTGATCGGTAAACATGGGTTGGCTCCAAGCAACACGCTTTTGTAGTTGAGGAAAAGTCTCTGACACATGGCTCAAAACTTCGATGACCCGTTGCTTGTGCTCTGGGTTGGGGATATCATCAATAAACGTTTGAAAGATGTTCATTTAAAAAATCTCCTTTAGTCCATTATAGAACATTCAGGAGATTTGATGGATTCTATGCTCTATGCGTTAGAAAAGGATGATGTCAATAGCTTCGTTAGTTCAGTCCGTAGCTCTTCAATCAGTCTTACTAAATCTTCATTATTGGGTCGAAATTGATCGTTCCAAAGTTCTTCTTTAGGCAACCACCACACAGGACCAGGCACATGGGTATCCCCATGAATACGAGGAAAGAGATGCCAATGGAGGTGTGTCTCTCCATTGCCAAGTGATTCAATATTCATTTTATCCGCATGAAACGCACGGTGAACCGCTTCACTGACAATACTCATTTCTATGAGATGTTTAGTGCGAAAAGACAAATCCAATTGATGAAGTTCATGGACATGGTGTTTACATAGAAATAGGGTGTAGCCATGAATCCGTTGATGATCACCCATTACGACATACCCTGTTTCTAACTCCATGACGAAATAAGGATTTGTATGATTTTGAATCATTTGAATTCGTTCACAAATTCCGCACATTTACCTGTCCTCATTTACTCGAAAACAAATGTATTTACGATCTTCAAAGATCTGATTCAATTGTTTAGCTTGATAAGTATCTTCTTTGTAGAAGGTAAAACCACACTTTTCAATAACACGTCGTGATTGAGCATTGTGTGTGAAATGACCAACTGTAAAAGCATCGAGCTTCCATTGTTCAAAGCCATGCTTAATTACCGCCTTGACCGCTTCAACCATCAAGCCTTGACCCCAATAAGGTTTGGCCAAGACATAACCAATTTCTTTAACTTTTAACTCTTCCAAATCCGGATCCTCATTCGCCCAAGACCGATGGATGCCCAAAGATCCGATCACCTTATGTGTATTCGCATAAACAATCGCAAAAACCTCTTGTTTATCGATGAATTCCTGAAGGATTTTTTTAGTGAGTT
>JBLJAX010000008.1:0-3633 GCA_047637795.1 Erysipelotrichaceae bacterium
AAAAAATAAATGTTTCACGTGAAACATTGAAATTAAAATTAAGCTTAGGTATAATGTATTAGCTGCCACAATGCAATCCTTTGAACCAGGTCAGGGTCGGAAGACAGCAGCCTTAATAGGCTCTTGCATGTGTGGCAGCCTTTTTATATGATTAAACCAATGGAACACACTAAATACATGATGATCGCTTTAAATGAAGCTAAAAAAGCTTATCAAATTGATGAAGTGCCGATTGGTGCGATTGTCGTAAAAGATGGCAAGGTGATTTCAAAAGCACATAACCTAAGAGAGCAGAAACAAAGTGCCACAGCTCACGCAGAAGTTTTAGCAATCGAAAAAGCCTGTAAGAAACTTGATTCATGGCGCTTAGATGGCTGCGTGTTGTATGTAACGTTAGAACCGTGCACGATGTGTATCGGAGCGAGTATTTTGGCTCGTGTTGATGGCATTGTTTATGGCGCAAAGGATCCCAAAGGGGGTAGCTTGGGTTCGTTGTATGATATCAGCCTGATAAAAGGTTTCAATCATTACCCTTGGGTTGTTTCAGCTGTGTGCGAAGAGGAAAGTTCAGTGTTGTTAAAGGAATTCTTTAGAAATAAACGGATCAATAAAGTCTAATTTGCATGAAGTATGGCGTTGGAAGGGTATAAGTTGACCCTTCTTTTTGTTATAATTAGAGGCAAGAGAAACTATCATGACCTATAAATCGTTGTATCGTACGTATCGTCCAAATTCATTTGAAACAGTGGTTGGACAAAGACATATTATTCAAACACTACAGAATGCGATCAAACAAAAGAAGATGTCGCATGCTTATCTTTTTTGCGGACCGAGAGGAACGGGTAAGACAACGGTTGCGAAGCTTTTGGCAAAGTCAGTCAATTGCATCAATGTTGAACAAGCACCGTGTAATCAATGCGAGCATTGTCTAACGATACAAAACGGTACTCATCCGGATGTGATTGAAATTGATGCCGCAAGCAACAATGGTGTTGATGAAATCAGAGATTTGATTGAGAAGGTTAAATATGCTCCCCTTCAAGGTAAATATAAAGTTTATATTGTGGATGAAGTTCATATGTTGTCTCAAGGAGCGTTCAATGCCCTTTTAAAGACACTTGAAGAACCACCGGCACATGTCATCTTTATTTTGGCGACGACAGAACCACATAAAGTGTTGCCGACGATCATTTCGCGTTGTCAACGTTATGATTTTGTTCGTGTAAATCGTTTTGATATTCAGATGCGAATCGAAGAGGTCTTAAAAGCAGAGAAAATCGAATATGAAGAAGAAGCTGTTCGCTTGATTAGCCAATTGGCAGATGGTGGAGTTCGTGATGCTTTAAGTATTCTTGAACAATGTATCGCATACAGTGGCCAAAATTTGAATGCACAGCATGTAAATGATATTTATGGGATCGCCACGACACAAGACAAATTAAAACTATTAAATGCTGTTATCGATAACGATGTAACGGTTTTAATGCAAGAGATTGATTATGTAACAGGGAAAAATATTGATATTCGACGTTTGACCAATGACTTGATGGAACTGTTGAAGGAATCAGTTGTTTATTCGTTTACGAAAGATAAGAGTTTATTGAATAAATTGACAGAAGAAGAGGTTAAATCTCTAAATCGACTTTCTGCTCCGGTTGGGCTAAAGATGATTGAGGATTTGATGGAAACTTTGGAAAAATATCGAAGTGCTTCTAATCTTTTATCTTATTTTGAGATTGGACTTTTGAAGTTGATTAGTCATACCGTCAATAAGATTGAAGAACCGAAGGTGAAGTTTGTTGAAAAAAATGTAGAAACGAAACCAATATATGAGGAAGCTGTTGCACAAGCTGAACCTGAGTTGGCTTTGGTAGAAGAACAGATTGAAGAAGAGAAGGTTGCGCCAAAGCCTAAAGAAAACAAGAAGAAAATGGCTCAAATTGTTCAAAATGATGACTTTAGTCTTGATTTCTTAGTTCAATTGTTTGTTTCTGGTGATAAAGCGAAACGTAAGCAAATTGAGCATTTATGGTCAAATGTTCAGAATTATCAATCTGATCTTGCTTTTGGGAAGATTGCGAACTTGTTAATGGATATTCGTTTGGTTGCGCTTAATGAAGGTTTTATGGTGTTGAGTCACTCTGAAGATTATGTTGTTAATGAGTTGAATATGGAAGATAATCAGGCTTTGATTGAAGATTTCACAGAACGAGTGTTTGGCCTAAGGATGCGTGCATATGCGGTTTTATATGCGAAGTCTGAAGAAGCGATGCAATATTTTGTGCAATTGAGAAGCGAAAATAGACTCCCGGTTCCGATAAAGTTTAATAAGGTAGAGAAAACAGTTGAGAAAAAAGTGGATTCTGTAGAAAAGAACTTATTTGATCTATTTGGACAAGAAAATGTGGAGATCATTTAGATATGTATCCTAAAGTATTACAAGACTTGATTGAACACCTACGTAAGTTACCTGGAGTTGGAGCAAAGACAGCAGAACGCTATGCTTTTTCACTACTAAATCTAAATGAGACTGAGGTTATGCAGATGGCTAAGGCACTCAGTGATGCAAAGTTGAAGCTTCATCCCTGTAAGACCTGTGGAAACATCAGTGAGAAAGATGAATGTGACATTTGCTTAGACAAAAGCCGTAATCATCAGTTGATCTGTGTAGTTCAAGATGTTAAGGATGTTGTCGCGATAGAGCGTACCAAACAGTACCATGGTGTTTATCATGTGTTAAATGGTGTTATTTCTACGTCAAAAGGTGTCATGCCTGAAGACTTAAATATTCATTCATTGATTAAAAGAGCTGAGTCTGAATTGGATGAGGTTATTTTAGCGACCAATCCAACCATTGAAGGTGAAATGACTTCTTTGTATTTGGCAAAACGTTTGGAAAAGAAAGTTAAGAAAATTACGCGTTTAGCGCATGGACTTCCAATGGGAGCGCATATGGATTACGCGGATGAGTTAACTTTGATAAAAGCGATGGAAGGACGACGCGAAATTGAATGAAAACAGATATTGAAATTGCACAGAGTGTACAGGGTTTAGCGATTGAGGAAATTGCGAGGAAGATTGACATACCAGGTCCTGCATTGGAATTGTATGGTAAAACCAAAGCAAAGATTAATTTAAGTGAATTGGGTGATTATGAACAAAACCCTAAGGGAAAACTGGTGCTCGTTACCGCTTTGACACCAACTAAAGCAGGTGAAGGCAAATCAACCACGACAGTTGGATTGGTAGATGGTCTTGCGACAATTGGTCAGAAGGTTATGGGTTGTTTACGTGAACCTTCTTTAGGACCCGTTTTTGGTGTTAAGGGAGGTGCCACAGGGGGTGGATATGCCCAAGTCATACCAATGGAGGATATCAATCTTCATTTTACTGGCGACATGCATGCCATTACAGCTGCAAACAACCTTGTCAGCGCAATCATTGATAATCACCTCTACCAAGGAAATGCTTTGAACATCAATCCAGAACGTATTTCGTGGAAACGTTGCATGGATATGAATGATCGTGCATTAAGAAATGTAGATGTAGCATTGGATGATAAAAAGGCGACTCCACGTAGAGATCATTTTATTATTACGGTTGCGTCACCGATGATGGCGATGCTTTGTCTAT
>JBLJAX010000009.1:0-7915 GCA_047637795.1 Erysipelotrichaceae bacterium
TGGGATGAAGTATTCGACTAAGGCAAAGGGCATGTGATTGATTTGGATCGATTGCGTAATCCGTAAGACGGCTTTTCCATAACTTTTCAACACATCAGGATACTGATTGTTATCGACTTGGATGGTTTCGACCAAGAGATTGCGCTGACTGTAGAGGTAGCCTCTGCTTTCCAACATGCGCTTAAGATAGGCGATCTCATGATCATCGTAGGTCAATATGGGTCGTTTGGATACAAATGTACCGCGACGTTTGATTCGCACAATCAAGCCCTCATTGGCTAAAGCTTCGTAAGCCATTCGCACCGCAATCCTACTGACATTGTAAAATTCAGCGATCTCCTCTTCGTAGGGTAAGGCGGCGTTGTTTTCAAGTTCACCATTTAAAATAGCATTTCGGATGCTTTGGTGAATCTGTTTATAGAGTGGCATTCTGAGCTCTTTATTCAGATAAATATAGTTCATAGGATTATTATAGAACGAAATGGTATTAATTCATATATAGAAAGATATAAATGTAACTTTATGTATTATAAAGCGTGCATTATCTCGTATTCTTCACAAGTCATCTTCGTTGGATAGGCACTTACAATTGCGTTAAACGTACTTGGATTGCGATAAACATCACTCAAAGTGCTTAGTAAGACATATGCCGGATTGATTAATGCTTCATCCGCATTGTCCATTCTAAAGTCCATACCATGAACCAAGCCCTCACATCCCGAGAAACCCAGTTGAATGGTTGGTTTGAATAAGGATAGATCTCCCATGTCACCCGCCGCAAAGGACTTCTGATGATCGATGATGTTCTTTTCCTCCACAACTGCTTTGATGTGTGGAAGTAATAAAGCGTTGAGCTCACGTGATTGAAGCAAAGGCATGTAACCGGTGCGATCTTCAATTTCAACGCGTGCTTCCATCGCTAGTGCACAATGTTTTGCGGTCTCGTTCAAACGCGCATTCAAAGTGATGAGTGTATCAGGGTTGATGGAGCGCACATAACCTTCCAAAATCGTATGTGCTGGAACGGAGTTCACACTTTCACCGCCTTGGGTCGTGATCAAATGAAGACGAATGCGATCCTCTTCTTGAAAGGTCTCACGCAGATAGGCGAAGGCTTGCTGGGTCAACAATTGTGCATTAAGGGCATTGATGCCTTTGTGAGGCATGACGGCCGCATGCGCGGCTTGGCCATAGAAATTAAGTTTCTTGTATATGAAGCCACTTAAAGAGGCATTGATCTCCATGCTCGGTGTGGAGGTTTCACCCATGGTATGTACAGACAGAAACGCATCCACATCTTTGAACGCATCCATGAGAATCAAGTTTTGTTTACCGGACAAGAGCTTGATTTTACCCTCCGCTTGAAGTTGTAAACGGAAATCCAGGTCTACGAATTCCTCCGCTGCGATGCAGTATAAACTCAAGGTGCCATTGAATGTCTCATGTTCATTAAAAAGGGTTAAGACATGGCTTAGGATCGTTGTTTGTAAATGATGACCACAAGCGTGTGCAGCCCCATCGGGACCAGCATTGGGATGTTTGTGTACAATCAAGGCATCCATCTCTGCGATCAGTGCGATATGGGGCTTACCTGAACCTATGGTCACTCTAAAGCCTGAGAGACCATAATCTTCAGTGATATCCAGTTGGTGCTCTTTAAGATACTTCAGAATAATTTCTCTGGTTTTCTGTTCCTTAAAGCCCAACTCCGGTGAATTAAAAAGTTCATTCTCCATCTTCATTAAAGAAGTCTTTGAAGACTGTAAAATTGATGCCCATTGTGTCATGTTTGTATCCTCTTTTAACCCATTCTAACATGAATTATTGTATGATTATAAAAAAGGAGGACATGTGAAACCCGTTATTCTACTCGCACATCCCTATTGCAAAAGCTTTAATCACCATGTCAAAGACGTCGTTGTGGAAAGTTTTAAACAAAGTGGAAAAGATCCTGTAGTGATTGATTTAAGTGATGAGGGCTTCAACCCCGTCCTAAGCACTGAAGACTTGCGTTTATACATGCGTGGTGAGACCAGTGATCCGAAAGTACGTGAATATCAAAGTTTATTGAATGCTTGTGATGAGCTCGTCATCATCTTTCCGATTTGGTGGTATGAAGCGCCTGCGCTTCTTAAAGGCTTCTTAGATAAAGTTTTTTTACCTGGCTTTGCCTTTGATGAGACGGAAGAAGGTTTGGTGGGTAAACTTGGACACATCAAGAGGACGACAATCTTAACCACATCTGAAGTTGAAACAGAATTCATGCGTGAAAAAGTTGGTAATCCCATTGAAACGAGTCTGCTTGAAACCACTTTTGAAATCTGTGGCATCACATCCGATAAACTTTGGTTGAATTGTGAACATATTGCTAGTGGCAGTGAAATCGAGCGTCTAAAGTTCTTAGAAAAGGTTCGGGCTCGTATCCTCACATAATTCAACTTTAAAGATGAAACTTGAAGGGTTTAAGTTGACGAATCCCCTATAAATTCGTTATAATGCATCTACAATGAAAGCTCTTTCAAGAGCACATTAAAAACTGTCTAACAAGACAAGGAGGAACACGTTTTGAAGAAGTTGTTAAAATATTTGTTAATCGCCTTCCTAACCGTTGGCGCATTGACCGCATGTTCAACTGCACCTGAAGAAGATCCAGAACCAGCAGAAGAAAAAATGAAGGTCGCGTTCTACATCAATGGTAACTTAGGGGACAAGTCGTTCTTTGACTCCGCTAAAGTTGGTTTGGATGCAGCTGTCGCAGAACACGGTATTGAAGTGAAGATTGTTGAAGGTGGATCGGATGACACGAAGTGGCAACCTGGTCTACTTGATTTGGCTGATGGCGATTATGACATCATCATCGTTGGTACCTGGCAGATGGAAACAAACGTTCAGGAAGCTGCAGAATTGTATCCTGACACGAAGTTCATCATCTTTGATACAACCGTACCATTTGATGGCGGTAAGAATGCAAATGTTTACTCGATTCAATACAAACAAAATGAAGGTTCATACATTGCTGGTTACTTAGCAGCTAAAATGACCAAGACTGGCGTTATCGGCGGTGTTGGTGGTATGAATATTCCTGTCATCAATGACTTCTTCGTTGGATACATCGAAGGGGCTAAATTGGCAAATCCAGATATTAAAGTAGCGATTTCGTATATTGATAGTTTCGTTGACTCCGCTAAGGGTAAAGAATTGGCTTTGGCTCAATTCAATTCCAATAAAGCGGATGTCATCTTCCAAGTAGCTGGTAATGCAGGTATGGGTGTCTTGGAAGCTGCTGCTGAAGCAGGCTTCTATGGTATCGGTGTTGACTCCGACCAAGCGGCTCTATTGGCTGAAGCAGGCAATACAGCGACTGCAGACGTCATTCCTACTTCTGTTCTTAAAGATGTTGGGGCTTCCTTGAAACGTGCAATCGATATGGCGTTGGAAGACAAAGTTCCTTGGGGTTCCAATGAAACTTTAGGTTTCGAAGCGAATTCCGTAGGTATCGCAAAGAACCAATGGTATGAAACATTGGTCAGTGCTGAACTCAGAACTGAACTCGAAACAATCGAAGCGGACATTCGTTCCGGTGCGATCAAAGTTAGTTCCGCAATGGGTATGAGTACTGAAGACCTCGATGCGATTAAAGCGTCCGTTCAACCTTAATCAGAAACAGCGTATTTTACAAAATATTTTGATCGTTGTTTCGTAAAAATACGTAGAACCCTGTTTCTACGTATTTTCTTTAATAAAGAGGGTAAAGTTATGCAAGAAATTGTAAAAATGGTAGACATCTTAAAAGTCTATCCCAATGGTATCGTTGCGAATCAGAAAGTAAATTTCAGCATCGTTGAAGGAGAGATCCACGCTTTGGTTGGTGAAAATGGCGCGGGGAAATCCACCTTGATGAAAATTCTTTTTGGAATTGAGCAACCTACCGAGGGGAAAATCATCCTCAATGGTCAAGAAGTTAAATTTGCCAATCCTCAAGAAGCCATTAAAAATGGTATTGGGATGGTGCACCAACATTTCATGTTGGTTCCTTCACTGACGGTTGCGGAGAATGTTGTCTTAGGGGATGAACCTAAAAAAGCGGGTGGTTTGTTGGATATTCAAAAAGCCATAGCGGATACTGCGGAAATTGCGAAGCGGTATCATTTTGACATCGATCCAAAGGCGAAGGTGGAAGATTGCAGTGTCGGGACCAAGCAGAAGATTGAAATCTTGAAGGCCTTGTTTCATGGGGCTAAAGTTTTGATTCTGGATGAGCCCACCGCAGTTTTAACACCACAAGAAACCAGTGAATTGTTTAAAGAATTGATGTTGCTTAAGGATAAGGGACATACGATTGTCTTTATTTCACATAAGCTCAATGAAGTTAAGGAAATCACCGATCGCATCACCATCATGCGTGCGGGTAAGGATGTTGGGACTTATGATACGGATAAAGTGTCAAAGGAAGATATTTCAAATTTGATGGTAGGTCGTGAAATTGTATGGGATTTGGATAAATCCAAAGCAGATCCAAAAGATGTGGCGGTTCAAGTTGCACAAGTCACTTTGGTCAATGAGCATAAACGTAAACTCTTGGATGATGTGAACTTCTCCATTCGTCGTGGTGAAATACTGGGTGTCGTTGGGGTTGAAGGCAATGGTCAACGTGAGTTGGTTGATGTCTTGACAGGGCTCCAACAAGCCAGTCTAGGAACGATTACGATCAATGGGGAGAACATCCAACGTTATTCGATTCGTAAGATTCGTGATTTAGGCTTATCGCATATTCCTGAGGATCGTATGACCTTGGGGGTTGCGGAGTATGCCAGTATTGAAGAGAATCTCATGTCGATCTATTTCGATAAACCAGAATTCTTGAATGGTCCATTCATGAAGCTTAAACAGATCAATGCTTGGGCGAAGGAAAAGGTTGTGGATTATCGTGTTAAGACGGGTTCTGAAAAGACGCCGGTCAAAATGTTGTCGGGTGGAAACATCCAAAAGGTTGTTGTCGCACGTGAATTTTCAAATAATCCGAAAGTCATCATTGCGGACCAACCCACACGTGGGATCGATGTTGGGGCAGCTCAATTCATCCACAAGAAGTTGATTGAATTGCGTGATAAAGGTTGTGCCGTGCTCTTGGTATCCGCGGATTTAACGGAAGTCATGGATCTGAGTGATAGTCTCTTGGTTTTCTATAATGGGAAGATCGTGGCTTATTTCGAAGATGCGTCTGTGCTTACTGAAACAGAACTTGGTTTATATATGTTGGGCTTGAAAGCACAGAGTGAAGCTGAGATAAGGAGATGTGTGTATGCTTAAACAATGGTTAAAGAAACAATCTGTTGATTCAAAGTTTGAGACCCTACGCTTTAGCGTAGCGATCATCATCGCTTTATTGGTTGCTTTTGCTTTGATTCTCTTAGTAAGTAAAGAACCTTTTGAAGCTTTACGTCATCTATTCTTAGGCCCGATTTCGAAGTTTAGAAAGATTGGAAATGTCGTTGAGACCGCCATTCCATTGACTTTCTTAGGTCTATCCGTATCCGTCATGTTTTCGGCGAACCAATTCAACATGGGTTCATCGGGTGCTTTGTTCATGGGGGGTACGGTTGCGGCCATCGTTGGTTTGACTTTACCGCTTCCAACGGGAATTCATCCGTTTGTGGCGTTGATGTTTGCAGGGGTTGTGGGAGGACTTATCACTTCGATTCCAGCCATCATCAAACTTAAATGGAATGCTTCGGAACTGGTTTCATCGTTGATGCTCAATTTCGTCGCATTGAATCTCGGACTTTATCTCATTATGAATCACTTCCGGGATCCAGATGCTGGAACTTTAGCTTCATTTAAGTTTCCTGAGACGGCACTTTTACCAACTTTAATTAAAGGAACACGTATTCATTTTGGTATCTTCATTGTGATTTTAATGGTCATCTTGATTTGGTTGTTCTTAGCGAAAACCAAATGGGGTTATGCATTGCGCATGACTGGGATGAACATGAATTTTGCGAAGTATTCCGGTATTTCAACAGCAGCCGTTATTCTCTATTCCCAATTCATTGGGGGTTTCTTAGCTGGAATGGGCGGAGCTGTGGAAGTCTTAGGGATGTATGATCGTTTTAGATGGCAAATGATGCCGACCTATGCGTTTGATGGGGTCATCGTTGCGGTCTTGGGTAAACGGAATCCAATTTTCGTACCGGTTGCGGCTATCTTATTGGCTTACATTCGTGTTGGGGCGGATACGATGTCGGTTAACTCCGATGTCAGTTATGAAATGATTTCAATCATTCAAGGTTTCATTATCATCATGATCGCTGCGAATGCGTTCTTGAAACATTATCGTCAAAAAATGGTTGTTAAGGAGGCGACATCACGTGATTAATCTATTAACACCTGAGTTCTTGTTTACCGTCATTCGTGTCACCACGCCGATTCTTTTAGCAGCGATGGCTGCGGTCATCTGTAATAAAGCAGGGGTCGTAAACATTGCGCTTGAAGGGATCATGCTTACGTCTGCCCTTACCGGTGTCTTGGTCAGTGGTTTTACGCAAAACATTTGGTTGGGTGCTTTAGGTGGTATTGCAGGGGGTGTCTTCATTGCCTTCTTATTGGCTTACTTTGCTTTGTATTTAAAGACTGATATCATTCTCGGTGGGATTGCGTTGAATCTGCTTACCGTAGGGGGGACCGTCTTCGTGATGTTTGCCATTACGGGGGATAAGGGTGCGACCAACTCGGTTCGTTCACTTCAATTCCCATCCATCAATATTCCTTTCATCCAAGATATACCGATCATAGGGCAGATGTTGTCAGGCCATAATCTCTTGACCTATCTTGCCATCCTGATGGTGTTCTTGGTGTATTTCTTACTATATAAAACAACCTTTGGTTTACGTTTACGTGCCGTTGGGGAAAACCCGGATGCTGCTTCGTCGGTTGGAATCGATGTCAATCGTGTTCAACTCTATGCTTTATTGTTGAGTGGTGTGATCGCGAGCTTTGGTGGGATGTACATGTCGATGGCATACTTGAAAGTCTTTACGACCAACATGGTTGCCGGTCGAGGCTATATCGCACTTGCGGCGGCCGCAATGGGACAAGCCAACCCAGTAGGGACGGGTATTGCTTCTTTGCTCTTTGGTTTTATGGAATCCTTGGGTTATCAACTCCAATCACGTGGCATTCCTTCGCAGTTCATTAATATGGTTCCTTACATTTCGACAATCATCGGTTTAGTGCTTTATGCTCAATACCGTCAACGTCAGATTGCTAAGAAGAAGAACCAAAAAATTCAAGAAGAGGTAAAAGCATGATTCCAATCATTATGGATTGTGATCCTGGGCATGATGATGCGATTGCGCTGTTAATGGCTTTCGCATCCGATGCCTTTGATATCAAAGGTGTAACCATCACCGGGGGAAACCAAACCCTCGCCAAGACGTTAAACAATGCACGCAAAGTGCTTAGTTTTGCGGGCAAGACAGCGCGTATTGCGGCTGGATCGGATAAACCCATTCTTCGTGAGTTAGAGGTCGCACCTCAAGTTCATGGGGAGACTGGCTTAGATGGTCCTGTTTTACCGGAGTCTGATCTTCCAGTTGAACCCATGCATGCGATCGAGTTGATGAAAGAGATCTGTGATCAAAGTCCAGAACCTGTCACCTTGATTGCGACCGGTCCATTGACCAATGTGGGGACATTCTTAACCATTTATCCAGAATGCAAGGTAAACATCAAACAAATCGCCATCATGGGTGGATCCATGATTGGTGGGAACTGGACATCTAGTGCCGAATTTAATATCTTGGTCGATCCTGAAGCCGCAGACATTGTTTTTAGTTCGGGCATACCAATCATCATGGCAGGCTTGGATGTGACGCATAAAGCTTTGATCTATGAAGAAGACGTGGAACGTATTCGT
>JBLJAX010000010.1:0-3039 GCA_047637795.1 Erysipelotrichaceae bacterium
TTGGTCCCATTATTCTTATTCCCATGCCAGAAGATGATGTTTGAAACCGCATCGACCCTTAATCCATCCACATGGTAGGTCTCCAACCAGAAACTTGCGGAAGAAAGCAAGAAACTACGAACTTCTTCTTTCCATAAATCAAAGTTCAAGGTATCCCATTGACTGTTCGCATCATGAGGATTGGGGTATTCAAACAAAGGTGTACCATCAAAATATCGCAAACCATAGTTATCCTTAACAAAATGAACAGGTACAAAATCTAAGATAACCCCAATATCATTGAGGTGACATTCATCCACAAAGGTCATGAACTGTTTTGGTGTGCCATAACGGGATGTTAATGAGAAATAACCATGGGCTTGATAACCCCAGGATCCATCAAAAGGATATTCCGTTAGCGGCATCAATTCAATGTGTGTGAAGCCCATTTCTTTGACATAAGGAATCAGTTGTTGTGCAATCTCTTCATAATTCATCCATTCATGCGCATCCCGCTTCATCCAACTACCAAGGTGAAGCTCATAAATGTTCATTGGTTTATCGAAATACTTCTCACGACGATTGATCCACATTTGATCACGCCACGGGAAATTACCAAGGTTGACGACGAGGTTCGCACTCTTTGGTCTAAGTTCAGACGCAAAGGCATACGGATCACTCTTTTCAACCCAGTTGCCATCGGCTTGTTCGATTTTATATTTATATAAGGTCCACTCTGCCACATCAGGCACAAAGACCGTCCAAGAACCATCGCTCAAACGCTCTAAATTCAAGGGTCTTTCCCAATTGTTGAAAGATCCAACCAATTGAACATTCCGTGCATTCGGGGCATAGGTTGTGAAACGTACACCTGGTGTGCTCTCATAGTCAAAGTGGGCTCCATAATACTTATGGGCATCCAGACAGTGACCTTGATGGAATTTCTCATTTATTCTTTGTTTGAACATCGGTCCCCTCCCTAATTTAAATGGGTATTTAAATTCTCATGTATTGCTTTAAATTTCGCCTTAGCCTCTGCTTCATCTTTGCCTAAGACACAGAAATAGAACTTACACTTCGGCTCCGTCCCTGATGGTCGGATAGCCAACCAACTTCCATCTTCGAGATAATATTTGATGACATCCGATGGTGGAAAATCCAATGGTGTAACATTCGTACCAACAGTACGCTGTTTTAACAAGTAATCTTCCTTAGCCACAACCTTCAAACCAGCAAACGAAGGAATGGCTTGTGTTCTGAAATGATCCAAGATCGCTTTGATTTTCTGTGATCCTTCAGAGCCTTTAAGTGTGAGCGACACTTGATCTTCATGGTGATAACCATAGGTCGCATAGAGTTCATTCAACACATCCACCAAGGTCTTGCCTTCATGTTTATAGAATGAAATGCATTCCGCAAGAATCAAACACGCTTGAATCGCATCTTTGTCTCGTACAAAGGGCTCAACCAAATAACCATAACTTTCTTCATACCCTAAGACAAAAGATTTTTCATTCGTGACTTCATACTTCGCGATCTTTTCACCAATGAATTTAAAACCAGTCAAGGTCTTTTCAACTTCAACCCCATAGCTTTTAGCAACTTTTTCACCGAGATCGGATGTGACGACTGTGTTGAAGATGACCGCATTCGAAGGAAGTGCATTCAATTCTTTCTTGGTACGCAATAGGTATTCGATCAAGATCGAACCTGTTTGGTTACCGGTTAATAAGACGTATTCATCATGATGACGAACCACAACCCCGACTCGATCCGCATCAGGATCGGTACTCAGTGCCGCATCTGCCCCGACTTGCTTGGCAAGTTCAATGGCTTTTTCATACGCAACCTTTTCTTCAGGATTGGGTGATTTTGTTTGAGAGAAGTTAGGATCAAAAGAACATTGTTCCTCGACCAATACATAAGGATAACCTGCTTGTTTAAATACTTCTTCAACCGACATCAAGGCGGTGCCGTGTTGTGGGGTAAAGACGATCTTCACATTGGACTTATCCATATCTTTACGATTTTGTATTTCAAGAACGCGTTGGATATAGGGTTCATCGATTTCTTTATCAATCCAATGAATCATGGCTTTTTGCTCATCACTCAAATTCACTTTGATCTCAAGTTCATCTTCAATGGCATTGATTTCCGCAATGACTTGATCGATCAATTCAGGAATCAATTGACAACCTCTTTGATCATAGACTTTATAACCGTTGTATTCCTTAGGATTATGCGATGCCGTAATGACGATACCGCCTTCACATCCTAATTCACGTACGGCATAGGAGAGTTCTGGTGTAGGCCGTAGAGCTGTGAATACATACGATGGGATATTGAAACTTGCTAAAACCTTCGCGGATTCTTCCGCAAATTCTTTGGACATATGACGATTGTCATAAGCGATCGCCACACCTTTCTTAGACACATCAGGATACTGACTCAAATAGCGCCCAAATGCCACATTCGCCTTACGAATCGTATGTACATTCAGACGGTTACAACCGACTCCCAATAATCCACGCATTCCAGCCGTTCCAAATTCCAGGTTCGTATAGAACGCATCACTCAGTTCCGTTTCACTTAAGCGATCAAATTCAGCTCTGAGTTTTGGATCCAAATTCGGATGATTCTTCCAATGTTCGATTATTTTTTGCATGTTTCTCCCTTGATAATAAAAAGAAGATGAGATCATCTTCATTTTATGACATTCTATTTATTGAATGACCTTTTGAGTTCTTAATACATCTTCGATTGTTTTGATTGCGTCGTCTTCGTCTTCACCTTCACACGAAATCATAACTTCCGATTGCGTTGGAATACCCAAGGACATAACACCCATGATCGATTTCATATTTACTGAACGACCCTTAAACGCAACTTTGACTTCACATTTGAAACGGCTAGCCGCACTCACAGCCACTGTGGCTGGACGCGCATGCAGTCCAACGGGATCAATTACCAATACATTAATTTGTTTCATAAAACTATCCTCCTACTGTTGGTTCTATTTTAGCTTAAATATAATGTAAATACAATAAAAAAGGATTTCCT
>JBLJAX010000011.1:0-3253 GCA_047637795.1 Erysipelotrichaceae bacterium
ATTAGACATCATGATGCCGGTCATGGATGGCTTTACGGCATGTCGCGAAATAAAGCGCATCAAGAATATTCCAGTGATCATGCTTTCGGCACGGGATGAAGAATATGACAAACTTCATGGTTTTGATCTTGGGGTGGATGATTATGTCGTCAAGCCATTTAGTCCAAAATAATTGATGGCACGCATCAATGCGGTCATCAAACGCAATCAAGAGAAAGAACACAATCGCTATGTGTTCGAAGGCCTTGAAATCGATATCGATGCACGGGATGTCTTTGTTAATAAGGAAAAAGTAACGTTGACACCCAAAGAATTTGATTTATTGGTCTATATGATCAAAAACAAAAACATGGCGATCAATCGGGAAGTCTTATTGGAAAGGGTATGGAACTATTCCTACTTTGGAGATGATCGGACCGTCGATACACATGTCAAGATGTTGCGTCATAATCTAAAGGAATATCGTAAGTTTATCGTCACGGTTCGTGGAACGGGGTATAAATTTGAAGTTTGATTTGCATAACATACGCTTTCGAACATGGTTGTATTTTTTCACCTTGATGTTAGGTGTTTTAATCATGTTGTGGGTCATGCAGATCGTTTTTTTAAGTGCGTATTTTAAACAAATGAAAGTAACGCAAGTTGAAAGTGTTGCGGACAAGATTGAAGAATCGATTCTAAACAATCAATTCAACATGAGTGTTCAGGTCAGTGCTGTTCAGAATAATGTTTGTGGTTTGGTCTATAGTTCAAAGGGACAATTGCTTTATCAAGTCGATGCTTTAGGTTTAGGTTGTGTCTTAAATTCAAATGCGATTGGTTTTTCTCAGAAGATTCAAAACTATACACAAATGATCAATGAATCACCCCAAGGTGAGTTTGCTTTGACGGTCAATAATGCGGTCATTCAACAAGATATGATTGTGTACGGAAAGAAAGTCTTATTGCCGTTCGGAAATTATTATATTTTCTTAAACTCGAGTTTGTTGCCAATTGATTCTACGATTTCCATTCTTCAACAGCAATTTATTTATGTTACCATCATGGTATTTATTCTATTCAGTGTCGTTTCACTGTACTTTTCCAGCAACATCACTAAACCCATCATCAAAATGAAAAAAGAAGCACTTAAGCTTGCTCAAGGGAATTATGATGTACATTTTGAGAAGACACAATTTACGGAATTTAGTGAGCTTGCGGATACGCTGAATACGACATCGAGTGAGTTGAAGAAGATGGATGATTTGCGTAAAGATTTGATTGCGAATGTTTCGCATGATATCAAAACACCTTTAACGATGATCAAAGCGTATGCTGAGATGATTAAAGATATTTCTGGAGATAATAAGAAGAAACGTGAAGAACATTTGGATGTTATTTTGGATGAGGTCAATCACTTGGATCATTTGGTTCAAGATATGACGCAATTGTCGCAAATGCAATCCAGTGTTTTGACTTTGGATTTGAAACAGTTCAATTGTGTTGATTTGGTTAATGAGTCTTTACGACTGTTGGATGGCTTGATCAAATCCAATAAGATCAAGGTTGAAATGTTCTCCCCACAAGAAGTGATTGTTATCGGAGACCCCTTGAAAATCAAACAAGTTGTCATTAACTTTATCAGCAATGCGATTAAATTTGTAGGTAAAGATAAGAAGCTCATTTTGCAGATCTTATGTGAACAAGACATGGTCAAGGTTGAAGTTATTGATCACGGCATTGGTATCAGTGAACAAGATCTACCCTACATTTGGGATCGTTATTATAAGATTGACAAACATCATCATCGTAATGTGGCTGGAACAGGCTTAGGCTTGAGTATTGCAGCAGCTGTATTGAAAAGCCACGCTTATCCATTTGGCGCGACGAGTGTGCTTGATGAAGGCAGTGTTTTCTGGTTTAAGTTGCCTTATGCCAAGAAGCCTGAGCATGTTTTATGATGAGTACAGATTACATCAAGGGAACTTCCTTAAAACTGATTCAATCTGATCAGATTTATAAGATGACCTCCGATACCTATCATTTAGCGAACTTTATCAAAGTCCGAAAGCATGATCGAGTCTTGGAAGTCGGTTGTAATCATGGTGTCATCATCATGGTCGCAAGTCTAAAGACAGATCAAGAATGTTTGGGTATCGACATCAATCAGAATGCTTTGGAATTGGCAAAAAAGAACATTGAAGTGAATGAGATAAGGAATGTTCGTTTTGAATGCATGGATTTCAAACAGTTCAAACAGAATAATTTCGATTTGGTGGTTTGTAATCCACCGTACTATAAACATCAAAACAAAGATGATGATCATGCAAAATTGGATGTATCATTAAGTCTTGAAGACCTTGCTAAGCAAGCCTTTGTGGTTTTAAAGGATAAAGGACGATGTTCGATTATTCTGGCAGCTGAGCGTATGGGGGAAGCTATTCAGATTTTTGCGAATCAACGTTTCGCTATGAAGCGGATTCAAATGATTCATCATAGTTTGCGTCATCCAGCCAGCAGCGTATGCATGGAATTCAATAAATTGGGAAATATTCATTGTAAGGTTGAAGCGCCTATTTTGAATGTAGAGGTTTGATATGAATGGAACACTTGTAAATGGGATTGCGATAATTGTCGGTTCTTTTATTGGAATCGTTTTAAAGAGCGGGTTCATCAAAGCGAAGAGTAAAGCGATCATGGGGGCTTTAGGTTTAAGTACGCTTATTATTGGTTTTCAAGCTGTCATTGATTATACAAATGTCTTGTTGCTCATCGTGGCACTTGCCTTAGGTGTCTTGATGGGTGAATTCTTGAAGCTTGATGATCACATCAATCATTTCGCCTATGCATTGGAGAAACGCTTTGCAAAGGGGAGTGATAGTACTTTTGCACAAGGTTTCGTAACAGCCAGCATTCTTTTTGGGGTAGGGGCAATGGCAATTGTGGGATCACTCGAAAGTGGTCTACGTCAAAATGAAACCATTCTATATACCAAGTCCTTGTTGGATTTTATCTCTTCCATCGTTTTTGCGTCAACCTATGGTTGGGGTGTCATCGTCATCTATCAAGGAACGATTACACTATTAAGCACGTTTGTTGCTCCGGTAATGACGGATATGATGATTACGGATATCAGTGCCGTGGGTTCTGCTTTGATTATTGCGATTGGTCTAAATATGCTTGATATGACGAAGCTTAAATTGGCAAATTTCTTACCTGCGATTGGCGTCATGATCATCTTATCGTATGGCTTGCTTAGTGTCAAATGAGTGTG
>JBLJAX010000012.1:0-3083 GCA_047637795.1 Erysipelotrichaceae bacterium
ATCAACAACTTGGCTACGACTTCAGAAAACCTCGTTGCTTCAGAATCCCGTATTCGTGATGTTGACATGGCTAAAGAAATGATGGAAATGACTAAGAATAACATTCTTTCTCAAGCAGCTCAAGCGATGATTGCTCAAGCTAACCAACAACCACAATCCGTTCTACAATTATTACGTTAATCACTAAGCGAAAAGGATTTCGCTAACGTTTCAAGGAGGAAACAAAAATGAGAATTCAACACAATATCGTAGCATTAAATGCTCACCGTAATTCGACAGTAAATCAAGCATCCGTATCCAAGAACATGGAAAAACTATCATCCGGCTACAGAATCAATCGTGCTGGTGATGATGCGGCAGGTCTATCAATTTCAGAAAAGATGCGTTCGCAAATCAAAGGTTTGGATCAAGCTACTCGCAATGCACAAGACGGTATCTCATTCATTCAAACTGCAGAAGGTGCATTGACTGAAGTATCCAGCATGCTTACACGTGCTAAAGAATTAGCAGTACAAAAAGCAAACGGTACGTATAATACAGATGATGTAGCTAACATCAATGCAGAAATCGATTCACTAGGTGCTGAGATTACCAATATCATTGGAAAGACAGAATTTAATGGTAAGAACGTATTTAGCACACCAGTGAATATTGCAATCTCTCATGATGCAGCCACAAGTTTAACAATTGCGGCTGCAACACTAACGGGAGTAACCGGTTTAAGCAATGCGACAGCTGTAACTGGAGTTGACACATTAATCAACGTTGTTAATACCCAACGCGCTGTTTACGGTTCCCAACAAAACCGTTTGGAACACACTATCAATAACTTGGCTACAACTTCCGAAAACCTAGTCGCTTCTGAATCCCGTATTCGTGATGTGGATATGGCTAAAGAAATGATGGAAATGACGAAGAACAACATCCTTTCTCAAGCAGCTCAAGCGATGATTGCTCAAGCCAACCAACAACCTCAATCCGTTCTACAATTATTACGTTAATTAGTTTGAATCCCAAAGCTATCATAGCCTAGGGATTCTTTTTTTATAGGTCAAATACTCATATTTAAGATTCATCGAAAACAATCGATATAAAAGTAGAAACTATGGCTGATCAACTTAAAATAAGTCAGGCACCTGTAAAGATGCCCAGTATAACGCGACATGAACCTCAATCTGAGGTGCCTTTTCAGATTCAAGATGTGTCCAAAATCAACACCTTGAATGTGCGTAAGGAGGAACATGGACAAAACCTTAGTTTACTCAATCAAGAAAATGCCATATTAAGTGAACTCCTTAAACAAAGTGAACTGAGTACTCAATATATCTTTGCTTATCAAAATATCGAATCTGTCGTCCAAATGCTCTCTATTGATAATGCGGGACTACAGGAAGCTTTGGGGAAACTATTGGCTTCATTCGCATTGGACCCATCACAATTGGTTCAAGAGATGAAGACCCAAGCCCAAAATAATGTGACCTTCTATGGACAAGTGTTTGACGAACTGAGGAAGATGTTGAGTGAAGGTCAGAAACATGTGGTCATCGATGCGCTACAGAGTATGTTGTTGCCGATCACACATGCACGTGCACGTAAAAGCATTCAGTCTCATCTTGAGGCTTTGATGCATAAATACAGCAAGAGTAATTTCCACGGAAATATTAAAGAGATTTTAGATAAGAGCTCACAGATGGATGCGCATGCCTTACAAGAGGAACTCACGAAGTTGTTCACTCTACTTGAACAAAACGGACTAATGGATTCAAATACTGAAACAATCTTCCGTTTGTTGGAAGTACATCTCTCACGCTTATTGCGCTCAGATACTGAAGACAGTGATCTCAAACAGAAAACCATTTATCAGAACGCGATTGCAGAGAATCTCCGCTCCGGCTCAAAAACCATGGGCAAGTTTGTGGAACTCTTGAAGCTCGCGGAACAGAACAGTACAGACTTGGATAAGCAAAGTCTTCAGGATATCCTACGGTTTATTCTCAACGCACCTTCCAACTACATTCCACTTCATCATATCTATCTACCCCTTCGCTTCCATGAACAAGTCGTGCATGCGGAAGTCTGGATTGATACAGGGAATGAGAGTAAGGCAACTCAGGTACTTATGCTTGTGGATTTAAATGAGTTGGGAATGGTTGAATGCGAGGTTCATGCCTTGGATAAGCGCCTTTCCATTCAATTGAATGTTCCTTCAGAGTATCGGTTTGTATTTGAATCACAACGCGATGCGATGAGCCAAGCCCTTCGAAAATTGGGGTATGGAGTAGATCGCTTAAGTGTTTCAGATTGGACACAAACGCGAACACTCTTGGATGTCTTCCCACACCTACAAGCACTTCAGACAGGCATCGATGCCTATGCCTAAGCTCAAGAAAGCGGTCGCGCTCAAATACGACCAAGCCAAACAGAACGCTCCGATTGTCATCGCATCCGGTTATGGACCGATTGCTGAGCAGATCATTCATCTCGGTGAGAAGCTTGGGATTCCGGTTTATGAAGATGAACACAGTGCGGGTTTATTGACGATGTTGAAGCTTGGGGAAAGTATTCCCGTTGAGTTGTATCAAGTTATTGCGGAAATCTATACACAGCTCTTGATTGGAGCTGAAAAGATACGTGAAAAGAACGGTTAAGGTACCCAAAGAGAGTCAAATAGTGTAAAGTTTTGTTGTACGATTTATTGAGGAGCACTATGACACGGATACTTACCATTACCAATCAAAAAGGGGGCGTCGGTAAAACGACCACCACCATCAATCTGGCATCAGCGCTTAAACATCAAGGCTATAAGGTGTTGATCATCGATATGGATCCACAAGGGAATCTCTCTTTTTGTGCAAACGCAGAAACGGTCTTAAGTGCAACCATTTACGAAGTGCTCAAAGGTGAAGTCAAGCTCCAACACGCCATTCAACGCACACCCATCATCGACATCGTTGCGGCAAACATCTTACTCAGTGGAATCGAAATGGAATACACCCAAAGTGGTCGTGAATTCCTACTCCGCAATGCCTTACAAAACATACGTCCATACTATGATTACATCCTGATTGATACTCCTCCAGGTT
>JBLJAX010000013.1:0-4655 GCA_047637795.1 Erysipelotrichaceae bacterium
CGGGCAGCGGCTGTCAAACAACTCCAAACATGGGCTGAGCGTATTGATGTGCCTTGTTTCACAGGCAAAGAGAACTCTGATCCAGCATCGGTCGTTGTGGATGCATGCAAGAAGGCGATGCAAGAAAACTGTGATGTCTTGATCATCGATACCGCTGGGCGTCTTCAAACTAAAATCAATTTAATGCAAGAATTGGAGAAGATTCATCGCGTCATCGAAAAGATCATTGGTTATCCAGCGCAACACAGCTTCTTGGTCTGCATTCCTCGCAAGTTCTAAGATCAATGCGATCATCTGTACGAAAATGGATGGGACGGCCAAAGGTGGTGTGATCATCGCCTTGGCAATGAATCAGAAATTGCCTGTGGCATTTGTAGGCTTAGGTGAGAAGGTGGATGATCTCAGTGTGTTCGATAAGGAACTCTATCTATCCTCCATCACGCAAGGTTATCGCAATGACGAATAAGAATGAACGTTACAATAATCTTCTCGATTGGTATGAGAGTTTATTGACGGACAAGCAAAAAGAAATTGCACACATGTATTTTCGTGAAGATTTTTCATTGTCTGAGATAGCGGAACACACGAAAAGTAGTCGCAGTGCTGTACACGACAGTGTTCAAAGAGTAGAATCATTATTAGAGAAATATGAAGACAATCTCCAGTGTTACCAACACTTTATCCTTCGTCAAACAATCTATCAAAAGCTCAATTCGCTTAAGATAGATGAAGTCGATAAGCTGGTTGAGCGATTGAATGAGATTGAATAAGGAGCAAGAAAAACATGAATAAAATTTTGTCTGTAAATGCAGGAAGTTCATCATTGAAGTTTCAGTTGTTTGAGATGCCAAGTGAAGAAGTATTGACGAGTGGCATCGTTGAACGTATTGGTTTTAAAGATGGTATCTTTTCAATGAAAGTCAAAGGTGAGAAAATCAACAAGACACTTCCAATCATCGATCACAAGGTTGGGGTCGAATTGGTATTGGAAGCTTTGATCAGCCAAGGTGTCGTCGCCGATCTAGATGAAATCAAGGGTGTTGGTCATCGTGTCGTTCATGGTGGTGAGTTGTATGGAGCTTCTGTTGAAATCGATCACACGGTTGAGACATCGGTCATCGAATTATCTGAATTGGCTCCGTTACACAACCCGGCCAATATGGTTGGTTACAGAGCGTTCAAGAAAGCTTTGCCAAAAGCACGGCACGTTGCGGTTTTTGATACGGCTTTCCATCAGTCCATGCCGGATGATATCTATCTTTATCCAATTCCTTACGAATATTATCAAGATTATAAGATCCGTCGTTATGGCTTCCATGGAACATCGCACTATTTCGTTTCAAACCGTGTTGCGGAATTGATGGGTAAAAAGGTAGAAGATGTGAACATCATTACCTGTCACTTAGGTAATGGGGCATCAATCGCGGCTGTACAAGCGGGCAAATCTGTCAATACATCCATGGGTTTCACACCTTTGGCGGGGATCATGATGGGCACACGTTCTGGTGACATCGATCCTGCGATCATCACGTATTTAATGCGTAAGACACATAAGACAGCAGAAGAAGTCATTGATGTCTTGAACAAGAAATCGGGTATGTTGGGTGTCAGTGGACTCTCCAGTGATGCGCGTGATATCGATGCAGGTGTAAAAGAAGGCAATGAACGTGCGATTTTGACACGTAAGATCTATGCGAATCGTGTTGCTCAAACGATCGGCAGCTATTTTGTTCAATTGGGTAAAGTGGATGCGCTTGTCTTCACTGGTGGTTTAGGTGAAAATGATGTGGCGGCACGCGAAAGCATCATGAAGAACATCGAACAAGCGATGCAAATCAATTTTGATTACGAATTGAATAATACGATTCGTGGTAAAGAACTTTGCTTGAGCAAAGCGGATTCAAAAGTTCAAGTTTGGGTCGTTCCGACAAATGAAGAATTGGTGATTGCGCAAGATACCGTTCGTGTTTTAGGTTTATAAAATGAATGAGATCCTTGCGAAAATAGAAGCAGCTCCCATCATTTGTGTCTTTCGCCATCAAGCACCCGATCCAGATGCCTTAGGCAGTCAATGGGGTTTGGTGAATTGGCTCAAAGAGAGTTATCCCAATAAAGAGGTCTATGCGATGGGATGGCACCGTGGTCAATCCGCAAACTTGTTTGGGATCTATGAGACGGTCAGTGATGATGTCGTTCGCAAGAGTTTAGCCATCATTTTGGATACGGCCAATGCGGCACGTATCGATGATGATCGGTATCAATTTGCATTGGATTCGATAAAGTTGGACCATCATCCTTTCACGGATGCCTATGCAATGTATGAATTTATTGATGATACGGCAGCGAGCACTTCGGAGCTCGTTTGTCGTTTGATCCAATTAAAGTCACGCGAGACGCTCAGCCAAACGACAGCACGCTATCTTTATATGGGCATCTTGACGGATACCTTACGCTTCTCAACGTCGAACACCAGTGCAAGTACTTTGCATTGCGCAGCTTTCTTGGTGAACAGTGATTTGAATCTCAGCCAAATCAATGATGATTTATTTGGTATGGAACGAATTGAATTTGAACTAACGAACTACATTCGAACCCACGCTGTCATTGAAGAGAATGGCTTGGTTTACATCAAGTTGGATCGTCCAACCCTAGAAAAACTACGCGTCACACCAGGTTTGGCGAAAGAACGTGTCAATGAGTTGGGCTTGGTAAGAAGTTTTGAAATATGGGCTTTGCTTATTGAACATGAAGAGGATGGCTTGATCCGTTACAATGGAAGTCTTCGTTCAAGACGCTTAAGCGTCAATGATATCGCTCAGAAGTATAACGGTGGTGGACACCGCTTAGCGGCGGCTGTCAAACATTTGACGGATACCGAAGTTGATCTTTGTTTAGAGGATTGTCGTAAACGAATTCGAGGTGAAATCTGATGACATTCTATGGATTCAACATACCGAAGGCTAAGAAGGCATTGCCGAAATGGCAAGCGCTCATCCGAGCACTTCTTATTTTGACTGTCATTGCCGTTGGTATTGACTATGTGACTTTACCTGCCTACAACATCCATGATACGGCTTTTATCATGTTGGTGGTTTTCTACTTATTTATCTTTGGTATGGTGTATTTCGTTTTTTCCTATCAAATCGATTTTATTGTGAAACTGTGTATCGGTCTTGGTTTCGCTTTAATTGCTTTTACCCTATTGTTCTCGTTCTTGAGTAGTGAAATGTTGAATGCTGGACGATATCGCGATCAGATTCAAATCACTTCAAGCAATGAGTTCAATGCACAATTTGATGCGATTCAATTGGAGAAGATTCCTTTGGTCGATCAAAATACCGCTCAACAACTTGGCGACAAGCAAATCGGACGTGTTCAAGGCTTGGGTTCTCAGTTCGACATCAATGATGAATATATTCTTATCAATCAAAAAGATAATGTTTATCGTGTTTCACCATTGGAATACCAAGATTCAATCAAATGGTTCCAAAACCGTGAAAAGGGCATTCCAGGCTATGTGCGTGTCAATGTGACGGATGCAAGTGATGTGAAGTTGATTGAACTAAGTGAAGGCATCAAGTATGCGCCTTCTGCATTTCTAAGTGAGGATTTGATGCGTCATGTCCGCTTTAAATATCGTACGGAAATCTTTGATGCGACTTCATTTGAAATTGATGATGAAGACAATCCTTTCTATGTCATTTCTGTCATTGAACCCGAAATTGGTTGGTTTGGTGGATGGGATACCAGCAGTGTCATAACGGTTGACGCAGTAAATGGCGACATGCAAAAGTATGCCATTGAAGAAATGCCTGCTTGGGTCGATCGTGCTCAATCGGCGCGAATCGCTTGGTACCAAATTGATAATTGGGGTTACTATGTCAATGGTTGGATCAATACCTTGTTTGGACAAAAAGACATGATCCAAACAACGGATGGTTTCAATTACGTATCCATCGATGGTCAGACCCATATCTTTTCAGGCTTGACATCTGTTGGGGCAGATCGCTCCATCGTTGGCTTTGCATTGATCAATTTAAGAACGAAAGAAGCTTCCTATATTCAGATTGGTGGTGCGGATGAAATCTCTGCTATGAACTCTGCAACGGGTCAAGTTCAGCATTTGAATTATGAATCGACATTCCCAGTTTTACTCAATGTGGATGGTTTCCCAACTTATTTCATGGCTTTGAAGGATTACGAAGGCCTGGTTAAACTTTATGCCATGGTCAGTGTTCAAGATTATGCTTTGGTGGGTGTTGGAGCGAGTGTTGAAGAAGCACGTCTTACGTACTTGAAACAGCTTAAAGAAGGTGGTCAAATTGTGGATCTTCCAATTGATGCGTTTAGTGCTGAAGGAATCGTTTTAGACATCAAAGAAGTTGTCTTGGATGGGACCAGCGTTTATTACTTGATGCTTGAAGGACAATCTGGGTTGTTCATCGTATCGAGTAAAACCAGTGTTGAAGCTTCATTTACGAAAATCGGCGACAATATCGCATTAAGTTATCAAAAACGAAGTGATTTGGTATACGATGTCCAGACCTTTGACAATTTGAATCTTGATTATTGAACAGCGTAAGCTGTTCTTTTTTTAGGATGCTTTAAGGTATAATAGAGTCATGTTAAAAAGAAATAGTCAATTATGAGTACAC
>JBLJAX010000014.1:0-5090 GCA_047637795.1 Erysipelotrichaceae bacterium
TGCGGTAAGCGGACTGCCTTTTCAATGGTTTCAATGGTTTGGTCAGAAAGACCCAAACTATGCAAGTTATAATCAATATTACGGTCTGCACCCAGTAAACGAAGGACTAATTTTTCTCCAAATGGAGTAGGTAAACTCGAAACACGGATATCCACATTCAGGAAATCATTCTTGAATTGGAAACTACCGTCTTGAGGTACACGTTTCTCGGCAATATTCATGCCGCTGATAATCTTTATACGGGTCGATATCAGTTGATGAACATCATGCGATAATTCATTATGGTGCTGTAGATCCCCATCGATTCTAAATCGGATGCGCGTCGAACTCTCATTGGGTTCGATATGAATATCGGAAGCATTCTGTTGATACGCTTCTAGAACCAATGAGTTGACAAGTTTTACAATCGGAGCTGAATCAATACGCTCATTCATCCCGATATCCGCTTCACTCTCGCGTTCAACCAAAGGCACATACGTAGCACTAAACTCATCCTTGATATTGCCAATGATATCTTCTGACGACTTCTTCGAATAGACTCGATTGATTGCACGCTCAATTTCAGATTGTGGAGAGAGAACGGTACGAATATCAAAGCCTGTGATCATGGCAACATCTTCCAAACACGCAAAATCCAAAGGATCATTGGTCGCAATCGTCAGAGTTCCTGCTCTCAAGTAGATCGGTAAAATATTGTACTGTCTTGCTAAGGATTCGCTTATTAAACGTACGGAATCAAGTTCAACGACAAAAAGAGGTGAATCCACATACTCAACCGATAAACGCTGAGCCAATGTACGCAGAATATCACGTTCACTTGCAAAACCCATGTCCGCAATCACTTCGCCAATACGCTTACGCGATTTTTTTTGTTCTTCAAGAGCTAGATTGAGTTGCTCCGAAGTAATGATTCTCTCATCAACTAATAATTGTCCAATTGGAATAGCTTTCATTGCTCTCTCCTCATTCTTCACTTAAACTTTCATCCATCTATGACATAAGCTATAATTATACAGAAACTAAATCGAGGTCATCATGCAAACACTTCTTACTTCAATGTTCTTTGTGCTCGGATCAATCTTTGGATCATTTCTTAATGTCGTCATCATACGCTTACCTAAGAACGAAACCATCGTTCACGGACGTTCACACTGTATTCACTGTAAACATGAACTCAGTGCCTTTGAACTCATTCCAATCTTATCGTATATTGGACTAAACGGTAAATGCAGAGTCTGCAAATCCCCCATATCCATGCGCTATCCTCTCATTGAAACACTAACTGCAGTTCTCTTTGCTTTGAGCTATCTGCGCTTCGGGTTCACAGTTGAACTGATCATTGCACTTCTATTAAACATGTTACTCGTTACAATCTCGATCATTGACTTCGACACTTATGAAATTTATGATCGCTTTCAAATCATGTTGCTGATTCTAAGCTTGTCGACACTCTTTATAAGTAAATTATCCTACTGGGAACATTTCATCGGTTTCTTTATCATTAGCGTACCGCTCTATCTCATCGCTGTCTTGACAGACGGAATTGGAGGCGGTGATATTAAGCTAATGGCTATAGCTGGCTTGATGCTTGGTTACCAATCAACTTTAGTTGCATTCTTTGTCGGAACGCTAATTGGATCAATTTACGCGATCTACCTCTTGCGATTCAAATCTGCAAGTCGAAAATCTCAATTGGCGTTTGGACCTTTCCTATGCCTTGGAATCTTTATCGCATTCCACTACGGTCCTCAGATCATCAATGCGTATATTCAATTATGGACTTGATTATTTATAATAAACATCATCAATGAAACTTGGATCTCCACCCGTATCATTATCTCCCGAAGCATGATAATCTCCGGTATAAGAGCGATCCCCATCATAATTCAATTTATGAATCATGTAAGCATCAATCGAAACGCTTGCAACACCATTCGTAAAGTTATAATCAGCACCACTCACATAGAATGTTGTATTCCATCGCGAGATATCACTCAGCAAACTCTTAAATCTTGGATAATTCGTGACCATATCATACTTCACGTTCATCATCAACAAGGTATCACTTGAAACAGGCGTCGTATCCAATTCATCCATATCCCCTGTAAAGCCTTGAATCGCTGTTTTTAAGCCATATATCGGCTCATTCACCAAGACCACATTCCCATTTGGTTCACTCACAACTTGCTCCGAAATGGCTAGATCCGTGATTTGCATATCATATTTGGTTGTTAACGGAAGCATCCATCGTTCAAACTCAGCACCCGTTATTGGGCTCTCAATACGACTCAGTTCTTCATCTAAAGTCTCAACACGTGCCTCTTGCGTGGTTTTCAATGAAGGTAGACGAGGTAAAGTTGTGTCAATAACGAGTTTTTGACTCTCTAAGTCAACTTTCTCAAGTTTTAAGCTGTTAATAGCTTGATTCATTGGCAAGATGATAAGTGTCACAGTCACTACGATAATCGCAACCAAACCCAAAATAAACAGCAACAACTTCTCACGATTAGAGAGTGTCATCCTCAATTACCTCCATACATCGTACAACGAATTGTCGATCGATAAACATTTGCCTCAGAGTCAAAGGTATACCCCGAATAACTAACATCCTTAAAATAAGCTTCACGTTTCAATCTCAACACATAATTTGATACATCAGATGATTTCGTACCACTAATATCCATATAAATGATACCTTTTGAATAGCTAAGTGAATCAAAGTTTATGCCTGTATACCGCTTTTGTTGCATGATCATCAATGGGTAATGATCAAAGCGAACAGCAGAATCAAACACTTCATTGATGCCATTAACTTGTTCAATCATTTGATCCAAATCTTCAATGTTCTTTTGCAAAACAACAACTTCATTCATTCGCGCAATCACACTCGGATCATTAATGTAGGATTGCAAGTCAGCAATATCCGTTTTTAGATCTTTCTGTTCAAGCCATAAACGAAGCGATATGGCACCCGTGATCAAAAGTGCACCAATAAGAATAGCAAGATAAATGCGTCCTGGTGCATTCTTATTCGAACGTTCTTTATGAATTTCTCGATATTGTGTAAGCAGATTAATGTCGTTCTTTTTCATCATACCCATCACTTTCTGATCAATGAACCGATCACATTAATATACTCTGATGAAAAATCAGCTGTACCCTTTAAAAATTCTGGTCTCATTAGAACATCGCACTTGACCAAGAGATCTTCTTCAACTCGGGCTTTTAGATTATTCACAAGATCACGATTCCCTGCCAAAACAACAATCTTATCACCTGTCTTATTAATTCGCGTATAAGAAAACTGAATCATCTTATTGATATGATCCTCAACAATGAAAGCAACATCATAATCTGAACTTGCTCCTGCTGGTAACAACTTTGCGTTTCTTGACAATACATACTTCCCGTTTTCAAACAAATAAAGTCGTAGATGTGTATTGCCAATATCAACGAGAATCATCTGATCATTATTCGTTAAATCTTGACTGGCTTCCACAAATTTCAATACTGCATTGGTTGACGTATCAATTCCAACCAGCTTTAGTTTCATTTTTTTAGCAACTTCGATGTACGAAGCAACTGCTTTTGAAAGACTCGCCACGGCTAATAAACGGACTTTCGCAATACCCTCCTCATCTGTAATCTCTTCCAACACCACATAATCCATTATATAATCTGGTGTAAGATTCAAAACCTCCATCATCTCACTACGAACCACAAGTCCAAGTCGCTTAGAATCCACTTTTGGAACAAGCAGTTCGCGATAAATGATTGAAGAATTATTAACACAAATAATCAAATCTTTTGATTTGAAATCGAAATCCTTAATCTCTTGAGAAACGAGCATCGCTAACATCTCTTCTTCACGTACACCTTCAGAATCAATCCACTCTTCAGGTATGCTGATAGAATGCGATCTACGCAATTCCATCGTCGAGCCTTTGATGCGTACCTCTGCAAGATTTACAGCATCTTGCTTAAATTCAATAGCAATTGTCATTCGCATTCCTCCCTGACATCAACCGAGTGTGCCATACATCGCAAATATTGGTTGGATAATCGATACTACAATAAATCCAATAACTAAACCAAGAACAATAATCATGATTGGCTCAATCATCGCCACCATTCGTTGTAAAGCCGCATCCGCTTCCCCATCAAAATAATCAGCAGTACTCTCTAGAATCTCTCCTAATGACCCAGACTCTTCACCGATAAAAATCATTGAGCTTAACATATTATCAAACTCATTGGTTTGCTCAATTGCCATTGAAATCAAGTCCCCACGACTGACAACTTCAAGAACGAAGAGAAACTTTTGTTCCAAATATGTATTATTCAATACCTTACCCGCTGTTTCTATCATATCAAGTGTCTGTACACCACTTGAATACAAAGAGGCGAACGCTCGAGCACAACGCGCTGAATATACTGTTCGATTTAATTTTCCAAAGATCGGTAACCGTAATTTCAATTTATCAACGCCAATCCGAATACTCGGTATTTTAAGCGAAAAGTGAACAGCGACAACTAAGAAAACGATGCCAAAAATTAGCATCAACCAGTTGTTCAACAGAAAATGACTAAAGGCTAAAATGATTTTCGTGGTCCAAGGCATCTGGCTCTCATCAAACATCGCCGTGATTGTTGGAAGTACAAAAGTAACGAGCATTAAAACTACCGCAACAGAAACGACTGCCAAAATCATGGGATAGATGCTAGCTGAACGTATTTTACTTGCGAGCTTGGCTTCTTTCTCAAAGTGCGATGACATTCTACTGAGTGATTGATCCAAAGTACCACCCACTTCACCTGCCCGAACCATGTTCGTTAAGAGTTCAGGAAATGCACCTCTTTGAGCAAGCATTGAGTCAGAAAGTGAGTTCCCTTTTTGCACATCCTCATAAATACTTCTGAATACATCGCGAGCTTTCTTATTATCCACTTTACTTTGAAGCATATCCAAGGCTTGTATGATTGGAATCCCGGATGCAAGCATGGTCGACATTTGTCGCGAAAAAATAACCAACTGTTTGACTCCGAGTTTTTTTCCCATGACTTCTTTTGGGTTTATTTCGCGGTAGTCA
>JBLJAX010000015.1:0-2781 GCA_047637795.1 Erysipelotrichaceae bacterium
CTTTATCAGGGAGAAATGACATGAAAATAGAAAAAATCTTTTTAGATGAAATATATCGTTGTTACAGCACGATGGCCATGGAATTGGATGGGGAATTACATTACTTCTTTGCAAGTGAAGAAAAGGGTCATCCTTGTTATGCTTATCCACACCATGATCTTAAGAACCGTAAAGTTGTTTGGGAACAAGGTGGTGGCACGATGTCCATGATTCCACTTCCAAACACAAAGAATCAGTTCATAGCGATCATGGACTTCTATTTGAAGGAATGCCCAAGTCAGTCCAAATTGGTTTGGTTTACGTACAAGGATGGGGCTTTTATCCAAAAAGATTTATTTTATCTTCCTTTTCTACACCGTTTTGATTTATATCAAGTTCAGGATGATGTCTATTTCATCGGTGCGACCATTGCGCATGATAAGAAGGACAAAGAAGATTGGAGCTTACCAGGTAAGATCTATACGGCTAAGCTACCTAAAGATCTTAATCAAACACAAGATATCAAACTCGAAGTCTTGGTGGATGGTTTATTTAGAAACCATGGTTATACCCGTGCCACGGAACAAGATGGTGGCTACTTTGGATCGGATGAAGGCATCACACGTGTGACGATTCCTCAGAAAGCCAGTGGAGCTTGGCAGGTGGAACGCATCATGAGTGGTCAAATCGGTGAGATCGCGGTTGGGGATGTGAATCATGATGGCAAAGAAGAAATCATGACGATCGAACCGTTCCATGGTAAGACAATCAAGATTTATGAGTATCAAAATGAAGACTATGAACATGTCTTTACTTATCCACGTGAAATTGATTTCGCCCATACTTTGGTCAGTGCCAAAGTCAATGGCGTACAAAGTTTCGTCGGTGGTATCCGTCGTGTCAATCCTGATCTATTCATCATTCAATACAAAGACTATGAGTATAAAACCATCCTTGTGGATGAAGGCTGTGGTCCAGCCAACTTGAATGTCATCGATGTGGAAGGTAAAACCATCATCCATTCATCCAATCATACAAAGAACGAAGCGGCACTTTACGTCGTTTCAGAATAGGAGCCATCATGTACAAGAAACTTAAAGAAGAAGTCTTAAAAGCAAATCTGCTTCTACCGAAGTATGGCTTGGTTGTCTTTACTTGGGGCAATGTGTCCGCAGTCGATCGTGAAAAGGGCATCATCGCCATCAAACCATCAGGTGTTGAATACGATGACATGCAAGCGGATGACATCGTCATTGTGGATTTAGCAACAGGTGAAGTCTTGGATGGCAAACTTAAACCTTCCAGTGATACACCAACCCACTTGGAACTTTATCGTAAATTTCCGAACATCGGTGGCATCGTGCATACGCATTCACGTTGGGCGACGATCTTTTCCCAAGCGAAACATCCTATAAAGGCATACGGAACGACGCATGCGGATTATTTCTATGGTGCGATTCCGTGCACGCGTTTGTTAAGTGAAGCTGAAATCAAAGGTGAATACGAGCTCAATACAGGTAAGGTCATTGTCGAGACGTTCAAGGATACTGATCCTGATTTTGTACCGGGTGTTGTGGTCGCAAGTCACGGACCCTTTGCTTGGGGCAAGAGTGCTTTGGATGCCGTACACAATGCGGTGGTCATGGAAGAAGTTGCCATGATGAGTTGGCATGCCAAAATCGAAAATCAAGAACTAGATTCGATGGATCAAAATCTTTTGGATAAACATTTCTTGCGTAAGCATGGAAAGAATGCCTATTATGGCCAAAAATAAAGAGTATCAGCTTGGACTCTATGAGAAGGCCATGCCTTCGACTTTATCTTGGTTAGAAAAGTTGAATCAGACCAAAGCTGCAGGTTTTGATTGGTTGGAGATCAGTGTGGATGAAACAGACGCAAAATTATCCAGACTCGATTACGCAAAAGAAGAAATCAATGCAATCAAAGCCGCAATGGAAACCTCAGGTGTACCCATTTTAACCATGTGTTTAAGTGGCCATCGTAAATATCCCTTAGGTTCACACGATCATGATATTCAAAAGCGAAGTTTAGAGATCATGCAGAAAGCCATTGATTTATCCAGTGCTTTAGGTGTGCGTATCATTCAGCTGGCTGGTTACGATGTCTATTATGAAAACAGTGATGATTACACAAGGGAAATGTTTAGCGTCAATCTAAACAAGTGTGTGCAGATGGCTGCCAAAGCAGGCATCATCCTCGCCTTTGAAACCATGGAAACCTTATTCATGGATACCTGTAAGAAGTCTATGCATTATGTGAATCTCAACCATTCACCGTATCTACAAATCTATCCAGATGTTGGTAATCTTACCAATGCAAGTCGTATCTCTGGTATCTCTGTCAAGGAAGATTTAGAATCAGCGAATGGACACATTGCCGCAGCCCATCTCAAAGAAATCATTGAAGGCCATTATCGTGAAATTCCGTTTGGGACAGGTGATACGCATTATGATGAAGCTTTGGAAGTCTTAGCTAAACAGGGTGTACGTATGTTTACGGGTGAGTTTTGGTACATTGGAAGTGAAACGTGGCAAACAGATTTGGAATTTGCGAATCATTATTTACGATCGAAGATCGGAGAATACATAAACTAAGGAGATCCGATGTTAAGTAATCAAGAACTGGCGAATATTGCACGTCGCGTACGACGCAATATCATAAAAATGGTGACCAATGCGAATTCAGGTCACATCGGGGGTGCTTTTTCAGCCACTGAAATCGCAGTATCTTTGTATTTCAATGAAATGACAATCAATGCGAACAATGTATTGGACAAAGTCC
>JBLJAX010000016.1:0-4527 GCA_047637795.1 Erysipelotrichaceae bacterium
CATGCTTAGCAAATATCTCAAAGCTAACCGGTGATGAAAGACGTACAATTGCATTCTTTTTTGTCACGTTGATGGACACATCGACAACTTCTGGAATCTTAAACAGTTCAACTTGAACCATGCCTGCACAATGACCACAGTGCATCCCTTCGATGAGTAATGTCTTATACATGTGTTCACTTCCTTTCAAATAAATACCCAATAAACACGAAAAAATCTAGTATATTCCATGTTTAGTGTAGATGCTTGTTATGAAGATTTAATGAAGAAGATCCACTTTTCAGCGGATCAACTTCAATGCTTCAAGATAGGCATCACGCGAAATTTCGCCTCGAGCATAACGTTCCTTAAGAATTTCTACAGAGGAAACCTGCGATGGATATCTATTTTCCCAAGGACGATGCCCTGTAAATTCCATAACCAACCAGATGATTAATAACAAACCGATGATTCCCATACAATCACCTCCTATACTTTGAGTTTACGATCAAGATGTGACAAAGTGATGAAGAAATCGTTAGATTAAGTCATTGCACAACTAAGGTAATATGCGCAAGATATTGAGATTTTTTAGAGTATATACCTTCTATATTTTCAATCTTCTCGCGTTGATTGCAACGATGATCGTACTCATCGACATCAAGACTGCGCCAATTGCCGGAGAAATCATGATGCCCTGATTCATCAAAACACCCGCTGCTAGTGGTAATGCAATGATGTTATAAGCTGTAGCCCAGAACAAGTTCTCTACCATTTTACGATAAGTCGCCTTAGAGAGCTTTATGATATTAACAACATCCAATGGATTGCTCTTAACGAGGATGATATCTGCTGTTTCTATCGCCACATCCGTCCCTGCACCAATAGCAATGCCTAGATCCGCTTTTGCCAATGAAGGCGCATCATTGATCCCATCTCCTGTCATAGCAATAAATTTACCTGGACCTCTAAGTTCTTCGATTTTCTGAGCTTTTTGGTGCGGTAGAACTTCAGCGATTACGGTATTGATTTCAAGTTGCTTCCCTACATATTCAGCAACGCGTTGATTGTCACCTGTCAGCATAACTGTTTCAATATTCATTTGCTTCAACACTTTGATTGCTTCAATCGCGGTTGTGCGAACTTTATCGGACAATGCGATCATACCAATCAACTTATCATCTTCTAGTACAAAGACAACTGTCTTTCCTACGATTGCCAATGCTTCAAACTGTTTGTGATCATATTGAATATCTGCAGTTCTAAGATATCCTGGGCTGACGATCATGATTTCTCGACCTTCAACACTAGCACGCAAACCCTTGCCTGGGAGCGCTTGGAAGTCTTTGACATCCAGCATATTAAGACCGATTCGTTTGCCTTCATCAACAATTCCCTTCGCAATTGGGTGTTCTGAATTCATTTCAACTGCATACGCCAATTTAAGAAGTTCTTGTTTATCGATATCGTATTCAACGATGTCGGTGACTCCAAAGGCTCCTTCAGTCAAGGTTCCCGTCTTATCGAACACAACGGTTGTAAGTTTGCGTGCTTCTTCGAAAGCAGCACGATTGCGGACAAGTAGTCCCTTCTTTGCACCGATACTTGTGGAGACAGCTGTAACCAGTGGAGTCGCCAAGCCCAGAGCATGCGGACATGAAATGACGATGACTGTTACGGCTCTTTCAATCGCAAATCCGATTTCCGCTCCAAGCATCAACCAGATAACAAACGTCAACAGACCTGAAACCACTGCGATGTAGAACAACCATTTAGCCGCTACATCTGCCAATCTTTGTGTTTTTGATTTCGATGCTTGCGCTTCACGAACAAGTTTGATGACTTGAGATAAGAAAGTATCTTCTCCAACTTTTGTGACCGTAAACTTTAATACTCCATCACCATTGATTGATCCTCCGATGATATCATCACCGATCCCTTTTTCAACAGGAACCGATTCACCTGTGATCATGGATTCATTGACGGAAGAGACACCTTCATAGATCACACCATCCAAAGGTACTTTTTCACCTGGTTTAACCAAGACATTGAAACCCACTTTGAAATGGTCAAGCGTATGGTCCATGATCTCACCATCATCATGAATCATATGCGCGGTATCTGGCATAAGTTTAACGAGTTCTTCAAGCGCTTTAGATGCACCTAAGACAGATCGCATCTCGATCCAATGCCCCAACAACATGATGGATATCAAGGTTGCAAGTTCCCAGAAGAAATCATTTCCCTGCAAAACAAAGACCGTCAACACACTATAGAGATAAGAAACACTGATCGCCAATGCGATCAACATCATCATGGCAGGTGATTTTTGATTAAATTCATCCACCGCCCCTTTTAAGAAAGGTTTTCCTCCATAGATAAAGAGCAGGGTCGACAACCCAAACAAAATATATGTATCCCCTGGAAAGCGCCAATCTACCCCCATGAACATTTGTATCATGGGTGATAGCAACAATATTGGTAGTGTTAACACCAATGAAATGAAAAAACGCTTCTTGAAATCCTCAACCATCATCGCATGATGATCGTGATGCCCTTCACTGTGTGGTTTAGCCTCATGGTCCATGTGCAAGTGACTTACAGTATTCTCTTCGTTTTGCTTGCTTAAAGATTCTTTATCCATTGTTTTTGATGAATGCTTATGATCATGCATTGTTTCGTGTTCCGAATGGACATGTTTAGAAGATTTATCAGAATTCGACATATTTGCTCCTCTTTCAGATAATCATTCGTCTTTATAGTTAAACTTACAACAATGACGTGATTATCGTTATAATGATATATTATACCCCCCAGGGGTATTTATCAAGCGTTTTACTTCAATTATTCTTTAGTTTAAAGTGCTGTTTATTCTCAGTTATTGTGGATAGAAAACAATCTCAATACTTTCTGAGATTCTTCGTTCTTTTCTCTGCGATAATTATCCATCTTACCCAATACTTTAGATTCTGGAAATAAGAGTTATTTTATCTTTAGCTCAATCGGAATGATATTCTCAAATGACTTCTAAATTTGATCTATCCACGTTCTTGTCATCATGATGTATGCATCACATCCTCTACATATCTTAGACTTCATATGAGACAAGGCGATGAAGAATTCACACTTCTCTCAGAATATGATGATCATCACGAAATTCAGTTAATGGAGATTCATATTTTTGTATTGTTAAAACATTAACAAGTACTTGACAATATTTTAACAAGGTTTAAGATGAAAACATGAATACTGATTCACCTTTTATATTCAGAGAGGAAACTTATGCAAAAAGGGAAAACGATTGATGAATTGAAGTTGGGCGATACCGCATCATTTACCAAAATCATTACTGAAGAGGATGTGAATTTGTTCGCCAAAATATCGGGGGATCATAATCCAGTTCACTTGGATGAGGCTTATGCATCCACAACCCTATTTCAAACGCGAATTGCGCACGGCATGCTGGTCGCATCGCTGTTTTCAACCGTGCTAGGCACAGAGCTCCCAGGACCGGGATCGATCTATTTAGGACAAGAAGCTCGATTCGTCAAGCCGGTGAAGTTGAACGATACCATCACCGCAACGGTCAGTGTATCTGAAATCATCCTTGAGAAAAATCGCATCCTTCTAGAGACCATTGCTTACAATCAATTGGGTGAGATCGTCGTGAAAGGTGTGGCAACCATCATGCCACCAAAGGCTTGATATGGATTTCAATTTGAGTCCTAAGCATCAATTGATGCGTACGATGTTTCATGATTTTGCGATCAAACATGTCAAACCGCTTGCAGCAGAGATCGATGAAGAAGAACGTTTCCCAACCGAAACACTACAGAAAATGGTTGATGCGAAAATGATGGGCATCCCCTTCACAAAAGAATGGGGAGGTGCTGGAGCCGATACTTTAACTTACATTTTAGCCGTCGAAGAACTCTCGAAAGTCTGTGCAACGACAGGTGTCATCTTGTCCGCACATACATCCCTTGCGGCGCATCCGATTCACCAATTTGGAACGGCTTATCAAAAAGAAACGTATTTAAGACCCTTATTAGAAGGCAAAGCGCTCGGTGCCTTTGGTTTGACGGAACCCAATGCTGGAACCGATGCGGCTGGTCAACAAACCGTTGCGATTAAACACGATGATCATTACTTGATTTCAGGTTCTAAAATATTCATCACTAACGCTGGTTATGCCGATATCTATATCATTTTTGCGATGACGGATAAAGCAGCTGGAACACGTGGCATCTCTGCTTTTATTCTTGAAAAAGACATGCCTGGCTTCAGTGTTTCCAAAAAAGAGAAGAAGCTGGGGATCCGTGGTTCTTCCACCTGTGAATTGGTCATGCAAAATGTCAAAGTACCCCTTTCCAATCTCTTAGGTCAAGAAGGCAAAGGCTTTAAGGTTGCGATGAGCACACTGGATGGCGGACGTATCGGCATCGCTGCACAAGCCTTAGGCATTGCTCAAGGGGCGCTCGATGAAACCATTCAATATGTCAAACAGCGTAAACAATTCAATAAGCCCATCAGTGCCTTCCAGAATAC
>JBLJAX010000017.1:0-4118 GCA_047637795.1 Erysipelotrichaceae bacterium
TTATGAAAAACTGAGTAATGAGGTCGTTGCGACAGAGGACTTGCTTAAACACTGGCTGTTTGAAAAAGACCGTGCTGAAGCGATTATCCTAGAAGTGGATCAGACTGTCATAGGCTTTGCTTTGTACTTCCATAATTTCTCAACCTTCTTAGGTAAAGCAGGCTTATATCTCGAAGATCTCTACATCAAACCTGATTATCGTCATAAGGGATATGGGAAACAAGTCTTTAAATACCTTGCTAAGCTCACTTTGGAAAGAGGCTGTGGCCGCATGGAATGGTCTGTCTTAGACTGGAATGCGCCAAGCATCCAATTCTATCAAAGCCTTGGCGCGAAACCGATGGATGAATGGACAACCTATCGATTAGTGGAAAATGAATTGAATGCCCTGATTTAGAGCATTTTTTGATAACATCCTTTGCATTTTCAAGCATGCTTCGATAAACTGTTAATGTGATATACATCACTTAGAAAAGAGGAAGCATGCGTAAGCTTTCACTCATACTCTTAAGTTTGCTCATCTTCACTGCTTGTACACAAGTACAACCTGAAGCAACAAACGAAATCAACATCTACTCGGCACGTAATTACGATGTCGATAAAGACCTTTTACAACGCTTTGAATCGGAAACCGGAATCAAAGTGAATCTTTTTGAAGGGAAAGGCGACGAACTGATTGAACGTCTCAAACTCGAACAATCTGATCCGATTGCCGATATCTTCATGACCGTTGGGGCGGAAACCCTCTATCCTGCTTTGCAGAATGATTTATTAGCAGATCTTAACCTGGATTCCGTTAAGGACAACTTGGATGCCCAGTTCTATGGTGATAAATGGGTCGCACTCACCAAACGTGCACGTGTCATTGTTTATGACAAAGTAAAAAATCCGAATCCTACAGTTCAAAATCTGGAAGATCTAACGGAACCCCAATACCTTGGGACTGTCCTAAGTCGTAGTTCCACTTCTTCCTACAACCTCGCCTTAATGGCTAATCACATTCAAAAGGATGGATACGAAACAAGCAAACAACTGGCTCAAGGACTCGTGAACAACTTTGCACGAACACCCACAGGCAATGATCGTGATCAAGCCAAATCAGTCATTGCTGGCTTAGGCCAGTATGCCATCATGAATACCTATTATGTGGCCGCAATGGAACGTTCAGCAGATGCGGAAGAAGTCAAAGTCGCTCAACAAGTAGGTCTCATATATCCTGAAGAAACCCATGTGAACATCAGCTGGATCGCCAAGATTAATGAAAGTCCAAACCCTGATAACGCACAACGTTTGATTGAATTCCTACTCAGTGAAACAGCTCAAAAGGAATATGCAGATCAAAATGGAGAATATCCTGCCTTGAGTTCTATCCCCGTATCAAATCTGCTTTTGCCTTGGGATGCCTTCAATAAAGCTGAGGTGGACTATGAGACTCTTGGTCAACACAGTATTGAGACCATTCAACTCTTTGATGAAGTTGGTTGGGAATAATGTTTAGCTGGAAACGTTTTACAAAGATAAGTAGTATCCTCTGGATTCTGCTTATCTTTATTCTGTTTAGTGAAACCCTCACGCTTCTTTTCAAGCCAACCAATGAGAATTGGCAACACAGTGTTCGCTATGTGCTTGGGGATGTCAGTGTGAACAGCTTGATCATTTTCGGTTTCTCAACCCTTTTTGCAAGTCTGTTGGGGATATCGTTGGCAAGCATGGTTACACTATTCAAATTCAAAGGACGAAAACTCTTTAGTTTTCTTTTTTATCTCCCCCTTGCGTTTCCACCCTATGTCTTGGCTTATTTCTGGACCTATTTCATTAGTTATACTGGAACGCTTCAGACACTTTTACGGAGTTTGAATATCACTTATCAAGCGACTTGGTTTGTCGTAGATCCTAAATTCATGGCGATCTTCGTCTATACCTTAAGTCTTTTCCCTTATGTATACATCAGTACGAAAGCCATCATCAATCGAAGTCTTGGGAATTACATTGAGAATGCACGTGTTTTGGGTTATTCCTATCCACGCATCTTTTTCAAATTGATTCTCCCCTTAAGTCTACCCGCACTTTTAAGTGGTGGTTTGTTGGTAGCGCTCGAAGTCTTAAGTGACTATGGGGTTGTGTCCTACTTGGGAATCCCCAGTTTTTCCACTGCCATTGTTCGCAGTTGGTTACGTTTCCAAGACTTTGATACAGCTTTACGTTTAGCCACGCTTTTGATGATTCTAACTTTGGTATTACTCGCTTTATTTGCATTCATCGGTCGAAGAATACGGAATCTTGTGCCAAGTAAAGGTAAACCACTACAGCCCACAGCATTGAAGTCGCTTCATTCCATCTTTTTAGTGTGTTTGTTAACACTCTTCTTATTCCTAAGTTTTGGTATTCCACTTCTCCAACTCATTTATTGGAGTATACAAAGTCTACCCTCAATACGCCTAGATCAATTCATGAGTAGTTTAACCAACTCCTTGGGTTTGAGCATTGGGGTCAGCCTAGTTATCCTCCTCATCACTTTTATCCTTGCAAACCATGGACGAATTCAAAAAGGTTTTATAAGCTCCATCAGTGGGAAGCTCACATTATTGGGTTATTCCATTCCTGGTTCGGTCATTGGGATCTTAAGTTTGATTTTCTTCCTTAACCTAAGAAACATCATCCCCTTCAAATTGAACCAAAGCATCGTTCTTCTCATCTTCGCTTTGATCATTCGTTATGCTGGTCTGGCGTTTCAAAGTATTGAACAAGGTTTTAATAAACTGGGTCTTAAATTTAACGAGGCGGCCCAAGTCTTGGGTAAAAGCTATTTCAAAGCGTTGATTAACGTAGACTTGATTCTACTTAAACCTGCATTATATTCAGCCTTTACGATGGTCTTTCTCGATATCATCAAAGAGCTTCCCTTGAGTTTATTGCTTAGACCCTTCAATTTCAACACCCTAGCCACGCAAGTTCATCAATATGCCAGTGATGAGATGTTGGTTGAATCTGCCTTCCCGACCTTGATCATTCTAATCTTATCTTTCTTAATGATCACCCTCTTAGTCAATCCCATGCGAAAGGAGCATCACTGATGTATCTCGAACTAAAACAATTAAGCTTCAAATACGATCAAACAAGTATCATCGAAAAGTTCGATCTTTGCGCAAATAAGGGATCGATAACTGCAATTATCGGTGAAAGCGGATCTGGTAAAAGTACCTTATTAAGAATTCTTGCAGGTCTTCAAAGCGCCCATCAAGGCGTCTTTAAACTGGATGATCAAATCATCTTTGATGACAAGACATCCATCGATACCCATAAACGCAAAATCGGACTCGTCTTTCAAGACTACACCCTTTTTCCACATTTAACAGTCTATCAAAATATTGCCTTTGGCATGCGTCAAAAAAACAAAAAGGATCGCATTCAGGCCATCCCTAAAATGGTCGAACTCGAAGAAGACACTAAGAAATATCCTTATGAGTGTTCTGGTGGTATGCAACAACGCATCGCACTCGCAAGAGCCATCGCCAATCAACCAAAGTTACTCTTATTGGATGAACCTTTCTCCAATCTTGATCAAGAACTTAAGATCAGACTCCGCAATCAATTCATTGATTGGGCTAAGCAGGAAGACATCACTTTGATTTGGGTAACACATGACATCGAAGAAGCTCATGCGATTGCGGACCAAGTTATTGAATTAAGAAAATAGGCATAACTTGCGGTTGTAACCGCAACTTTGTGTAATTTTAACGATTTATGCGGTTGCAACCGCAACTTATCAATATAAAAGACCTATCCACTGTGAATAGGCCTCATTTTTACTTTTGAATCGCTTTGTGGACAAAGCCATTCGCTTTTTCAAGCTTTAGGATGGCATCCGTCGCACTGCATTTCTTCTTAATCATCACAATCGCAACCTTTACCTTGAGATTAGCGTCATACAGCACTTGATGGGCTGTTTTTTCATTAACACCGGTTGCCTGCATGATGATACGCTTTGCTCGATCAATTAGTTTGATATTGCTTGGGTTCAAATCCACCATGAGATTGCCATAGACTTTACCCATACGAACCATGGATGCGGTCGACAACATATTCAAGACCATCTTGGTGGCTGTCCCTGCTTTTAA
>JBLJAX010000018.1:0-3410 GCA_047637795.1 Erysipelotrichaceae bacterium
TTACTTTGGCTTCTGGTGTCATCGCAAACAAATCACGAATATCATCAAAGACACCGGTATAGGTGACAGGATTGGAGCGTGGTGTACGTCCAATCGGATCTTGATCGATCTCAATGAGCTTATCAATGTATTCTAAACCTTCGACCGCCTTCGCTTTACCCGGTTTGATTTTTTGTCTGCCTAAATGATGGAAGATCGACTTCCCTAGAACTTCATTGACCAAGGTGGACTTTCCACTGCCACTCACACCGGTCACGACCGTAAAGGTTCCAAGTGGAATCTTAACATTCAATTTCTTAAGATTATTTTCCGTCGCTTCTTTGATGGTGATGAACTGACCATTACCTTTGCGTCGAACTTCAGGAATGGGATTGGAACGTTGTCCACTCAAGAATTGTCCGGTGATGGATGTCGGATGGGCAATGATTTCAGCAGGTGTTCCCAATGCCACAACCTCACCCCCATGGATACCGGCTCCAGGTCCGATATCGATGATGTAATCACTTTCCATCATGGTTTCTTCATCATGTTCGACCACGATCAATGTATTCCCCAAGTCGCGCATATTCTTAAGGGTATTGATCAATTTATGGTTATCCCGTTGATGTAGACCAATGGAGGGTTCATCCAACACATACAAAACCCCCGTCAAGCGCGACCCAATCTGTGTTGCCAAACGAATGCGTTGCGCTTCGCCACCCGATAGGGTGCCAGCTGTTCGATCCAAGGTTAAATAGTCCAAGCCTACATCTTTTAAGAAGGTTAAGCGTTCATTGATCTCTTTGGTGACCAAATGCGCAATTTCTTTTTGCATGGGTTTCAATTCCAAAGCATGCATATAATCCAAAGCATTCCGTACGCTCATCTGTGTCCATTGTTGGATGTTTTTAGGCCCCACACGTACACTGAGTGACATGGGATTCAAACGTAGTCCATTACAGGTCGGACATACAGAATCCGTCATGAAGGTTCCATACCATTCACGTGCCATCTGTGAAGAGGTCTCCACGAAGCGTCGTTCAATCAGTTCCTTGACTCCTTCGATGCGATCGGTTTTGGAATAACGATTCCCTGTACGCGTTTCTATGGTATAGCGAATCGGCTCTTTTGAACCATACAACACAATATCCAACTGTGCTTTTGTAAGTTCCGAAATTGGTTTATTCAATGGAATCTTATAATGATCACAGAGTGTTCTAAAGTTCTGCCATTCGATGTTTTCGGTATCGACGATGTTTTTATAATATTGAATACCACCTTGTAGGATGGTTTTCGACTTATCAGGGATCAAGAAATCCACGTCTACCATTTGAATGATTCCTAAACCTTTACAAGTCTCACAGGCACCCAAAGGTGAGTTGAAACTAAAGAGACGAGGTTGAAGTTCCGCAACGGTGAAACCACACTTCGGACAAGCATATTTGCTGGAGAAGAGAATTTCTTCATCCTTGGTCAAAACCAAGGCCAAACCATTGGCTTGTTTCAAGGCAATTTCAAGGGAATCTTGAATACGTGTGGAACTATCGTCATGTTTGACGATACGGTCAACGATCAAGTCAATGTCATGTTTCTTGTTTTTCTCTAAGATGATTTCATCTTCCAACATCTTGAGTTCACCATTTACACGGACACGTAAAAAACCTTCTTTTTGAAGTTTCTCGAAAAGATCTTTATGGGTGCCCTTGGCTTGTCTTATGATTGGAGCCAAGATTTGTAATCGTGTGCCATCTTCTTCCTGCATGACACGATCCAACATCTGCTTGATGGTTTGGGCGACAATCGGCTCATCGTGATTCGGACAATACGGTGTCCCCACACGTGCATACATCAAACGTAGATAGTCATAAATCTCTGTAACCGTACCAACAGTTGAACGGGGATTGTTAGAGGTGGTTTTTTGATCGATCGCAATACTCGGAGATAATCCTTCAATCAGATCGACATCCGGTTTCTCTGAATTGCCTAAAAATTGACGTGCATAAGCACTTAACGATTCGACATAACGTCGTTGTCCTTCCGCATAAATCGTATCAAATGCCAAGGAGGTTTTACCAGAGCCAGAAAGTCCGGTCATGATGACCAATTGGTTACGAGGTATTTTTAAATCAATGTTTTTGAGGTTGTTTTCACGCGCCCCTTTTATTTCAATATAGTCTTTTTGCATACGCTTATTATACACCAGACAACGCTTTTCGAAGCTTAAAGACACTCCAAATTGACGGGTGTCCATTTTTTTGGCATAATGCAATGGTGAGTGTAGAACGTATGAAAAAACTATTTGAACAAATCTTTAAATTCGTCATAGTCGGAGGCTTATCCTTCGTCCTTGATTTCATTATTTATTATGTCTTAACGAAACTATTTGGGGTTTATTACATCACCGCAGGTTTCTTTAGTTTTACGATATCCCTGATCTTTAATTACTTGATGAGTATGAAGTTCGTCTTTAGATCAAAAGATAGTCTAAAGAAAACCCATGAGTTCGCAATCTTTGCGACCTTGAGTGTCATGGGCTTGGGGTTGAATCTCTTGTGCTTGTTCATTATGGTTGATTATATGGGCATCTATGACTTATTTGCTAAAGTACTAACGGCTGGTATTGTAATGGTTTTCAATTTTGTGACTCGCAAGATCTTTTTGGAACAGAAAGAAAATTGATTCCTTTAACTCGTATTCTAAAATTCTAATATACGCCAATTGAAATAGCCACTTGTTAAAGTACAAGTGGCTATTCTTTATTCAGCGAAAAAGCTTGGGACGCGCCCGATTAATTCAAATCGCAACATCGTCTTTTCATCTAAGATAGGAAAGAAGAAGTGATCAACTTCACTACGAAGCATATACGCTTTACCTTCACTTGTTAGTTGGTAAATTCCCTCATCAACTTGTTCATATCGCCCTTTTAGAATGGTTTTATTGTCCGCATAGAGCTGACAGCTCCCATCCGATGCAAATGTGAATTGGTATTGAACTCTACCCACTTTAGATTGATTTGCGACATTTGCTACATACGTTCCAAGTAGATGATTTTCTTGACGTGAAGTTTGATAATCACGATTTAAATAGAAAATATTTACAGCTAAAGATAAGACAAATAATACTAAAACAACTTTGAATTTCATTATTCTTCCCCGAGCTTGTATTACAAACATAAAGTCCATTTTACTGAGTGGTATCACTATTTTTGGACTTTACTATAGTTTCAGATATTTTGGACTATCAATTACTATCATGGGTTTAATTTATTAAGGTTGACACATTCATCTAGTAGGTTTCATCTTCAATTTTGATATCGAGATGCGATTCTCATTATTTAGCCCATTTTACTTTCCATATTTTCTATTGACAAATGAAATACCATTGACAGTCTGACCATTCTTTTACTGAATCTTGTTAATGTTTAATCTGAA
>JBLJAX010000019.1:0-2592 GCA_047637795.1 Erysipelotrichaceae bacterium
GAGCTTGATGACATCATAACGGAATGCCAAACACGCTTCCATCAAGACCGTACGACCCATCTCATCCTTAGCATCTGGATTTGCACCCTTCTTGAGCAACATTTCCACAACATCCGAGTGGCCCAAGAAACCTGCACGCATCAATGCGCTACGTCCCTTGACATCTTGGACATTGACTTCCGCACCAGCATCCAGCAACATCTTCACAATCTCGAGATGTCCCTTTTTAGCCGCACCCATCAAAGCCGTCTTACTATTATTGTCTTTTGCATTGACATCCGCACCTTTGTCCAACAAATAGCGAACAATCTTTTCATGTCCACGTTTTGCCGTCCGCATCAATGCCGTTCTAGCCTCTGCGTTGCGAATGTTCACATCCGCGCCCTGGTTTACGGTAGCGACGACTTTTTGAAAGTCACCACTTGCGGCCGCATCCCAGAATAATTGATTTGTTTGATCCATACTTTACCTCCTCGATTTTTCAAACAAAGAAAAATAAAAAGATGGACATACTTGACCCATCTTAAAAATCATTCTTGAAGCGTTCACAGGCGAAGACAACAACCCCAGTTGGATGCTGCTTGCCATCAGTGACAAGAAAAACAGTTACCCTTGCCATATTATGAACACCTCTTTTCTATGCTTATATATCCATTGTAGCTTATAAATATTTTAATGCAAGCGTATACATTGAAAACTTTTATGGTCTTGTTTCAGGATAAACTCGATATGCAAATTCCAAATATTCATCAGCACTCAATGTATTATCAGCGCTTGGATCAAAGTGATGTTTACCATCACTTAAAAACTGTTTTTCATTTAATAAATAGTATGTGTACAACACCCGATCCTGTCGATCAGGGATTGGATCATTAAAGGTCACATCAATGTATTTCCACTCATAACCATCGTAAACCAAGTTCCATGCATGTTGCATCGACAAGGAAGAAACGATCAGACTGGGAATCTTGCTGGTTTTGGCGAGTGCATTGAATGCCCGTGCATAACCACTGCAAACGGCCGTACGATAGAGAAAAACACCCATGGCTTCAAAAGAAGGATGATCCTGAACAATCGATAAATCCAACTCCAAGACACTGGTGTCGTATTTCGTGTTCAACAATAACTGATCGTGATAAACCTTGATCATTTCCTTTTGCGTCATGTCTGAGGTAATGTAGCTTTCACTCCAATCCTGAGCCGGTTTCTTGACTTGGCTTGCCACATCCACCATTGGCATGATTTCCAAGGACTGCAGACTCATCAACAGCTCATCTTTACGTGTATAGTTCATCTCGCCTAATGAGAGTTTGAAGCTATATGGCAAAACACTTTCCAAGTAAGCAAAAGTCTTGTTTAAAGAAATAGGCTCATCGCTCACAAAATTGACTTTTAGAACTTCTTCTTCACTCTTGACCAAAGACAAAAGTGCCAATTCTTGCTCATCAGCGATGCGATAGACTTCTTTCTCTTCCACATAAGCAGGGAGTCCAGCTAAGGTAAAAGTAGCCCCATGCGCATAGGTGGAGGTATTGACGATGATTTCATCAACTGTTGGTTTGGGTTCCAAAAGTGAACATGAACTAAGTAGGATGAGCAGGCATATGCCTACGAGTTTATTGAATTGTTTTAACATCGCACTCATTATAGCACAGCTTGAACTTTTCAATGCGTTTGAAAAGGCGTAAAATTAACACGAGGTAAAATTATGAAATTTAATGAATTCCCCTATACCCGTCCTAATTTCGAAGCTTACAAACAGAGCTTCAATGAGACGCTCAAAAACTTCTCCAGCGCTTTGGATGCGGCTGAACAACGTTCTTACTTCCGTAAGATCAATGAGCTTAGACAAGCCGTGGATTCAATGTCCACACTCGCAAGCATCCGTCATTCCATCGACACCAACGATGCCTTCTATAAAGAAGAAAATGATTATTGGGATGAATACAAACCCCTCTTTGCAGAATTGGATAGCACGTTCTATAAGGCTGTACTAAGTTCCCCTTATTTGGAAGATTTCAAGGATTGGGTTCCTGAACCATTCTTTAAAATCGCAGCCAATGCATTGAAAGCATTTGACCCAGCCATCATCGAAGAACTTCAAGAAGAAAATCGCTTGGTAAGCTCTTATTATCAGCTGATAGCCAGTGCACAAATTGAATTGGATGGTAAAACGTATACACTCAGTCAATTGACACCTTTGACGCAAGCGCCTGATCGCGCCTTACGTAAACGTGCTTTCGAAGCGCGCACGAAATTCTTAGCTGAGAATGAAGTTGCGATTGATACGATCTATGATGAATTGGTCCAACTGCGAACCAAGATCGCACAAAAGCTTGGCTTCGATAACTACATTCCACTCGGCTATCTGCGTATGAATCGTTTGGACTACAACCAAGATATGGTTGCGGGCTATCGTGAATCGGTGCTAAAGAATGTGGTTCCTTTCACACAAGAACTTTATCAGAAACAAGCCAAGCGCATTGATGTGGATAAGTTGGCTTATTACGATATCGCCTATGAGTTCAAGTCTGGTAATCCAGTTCCTAAAGAAGACATGGAAACGATGGTCAAAGCAGCTCAAGGCATGTA
>JBLJAX010000020.1:0-5152 GCA_047637795.1 Erysipelotrichaceae bacterium
ATTCACACGCTCAATCTCCTTTTCATCATTTTCAGGTTCTACCTTCACACATGTAGTGAAGACAAAAAGAACAAATAGAGCCATTATCCATTTGCATCGGCGCATATGCTTCACTTATGCTTGTGTACTGCTTCAGTGCCAGCTTCAATCGCTATTTCATAGTATTGAATCTTATGTTCGATTGTCGCGAGGATTTCATTGAGCCGGCGCATTTGTTCTTCGATATCTTTCTTCTTTTCTATGAAGAACATCTTTCGATCCAAGAGCGTAGAATCTCCAAGCTGACACATATCCATGTATTGTTTAATTTCTTTCAAAGATGCCCCCGCACCCTTTATACAGGTCACAATATGAATGGTCCCAAGATCTGTGTCTGAGAAATCTCGCAAGCCGTTCTCATTACGATTTACGTTGGGAATCAAACCTTCTTTATCATAGTAGCGAAGCGTTGGGACGGTTAATCCTGTCTTCTTTGAAACTTCTCCAATTGAATATGCCATCGTGATTCTCCATTTCTGATTTACTCTATCATATGACCTAAAGTCAATTTTATGTCAATACATTGCACAATCAAAATAAAAGACGCATCGTGCGTCTTAGTTAACCTTGAATCAATCGTTTATAATTTGCTTCTAAACTGGACTCCAAATCTTCTAATGGCATGCCTCTTAAATCCGCAATCACCTTTGCCGTTTCCACAACGTATGAACTCTCATTACGCTTACCACGCAAGGGATGCGGAGCTAAATAAGGACTGTCAGTCTCAATCAACAGCCATTCCAGTGGAATTTCTCTCGCCACATCCTTTGGAATGTGTGCATTCTTGAAGGTGACTGGACCTGCAAGTGAGATGTAAAAGCCAAGTTTGATAAACTCACGTGCCATTTCGACACTTCCTGAGTAACAATGCATGACGCCTCCACGTTTAACGAGATGCGTTTTCAATAAATCATAGGTTTTCTTGGAGGCATCCCGCATGTGGATGGAGATGGGTTTATTGAGTTGGTTCGCCCAATTGATTTGTTTGATGAATAATGCTTCTTGAAGTTTATGATGTTCAGGATCTTTATCCCAATAGAAATCCAAACCGATCTCACCAATGAGTTTGACCTTTGGATCCTTCATCAACTCAAACATGCTAGCTTCATCACGATCTTCCAAAACACCTTCCGGATGAAAGCCAATCGCCACATCAAACATGTCATCTGTATAGGCGAGTTTCAATGTGCGTTTCGCACCTTCCACATCACAACCAATAAGGACTATTTTACCTAATCCAGCTGTTTTAGCACGTTGGATGACCTCATTACGATCCTCATTAAACTCACTGTCTGCTAAATGAGCATGTGTATCAATCCACATTGTAGACCTCTGTTCGGGCCAAACGATCGTGTAATGACGATTTGGCATCTTGCATCAGTATGATCAATAGTGAAATCAAACTAAAGACCCAGAAGAACATATTTGTAAACAAAGCCTTAAACAACGATCTTAGAACCAATCTGAAATTGGAGCTGGGTAGATCAATGGTTCTTACCTTGAGACGCATCAAACTCTTCCCGATCGTCGTCTTAAAGACCGTTAGTGCAATGATTTCATAAATCACAAAGAACACGGTACTGGTTAATTGGAAACGCCAAAAGGGTTGATTCAACCAACCCATGAACGGAAGAATACTGAGCAAAACTCTAAAAATCGAGAAAATCAGATTAAAGACAAAGCTTGGGATGCCCACAAGCACACTGTCAATGAAATGCGCAATGATTCGTTTAATTAAAAGTTCCATTTTATTTCCCCAAACAGAAACGACTGAAGATCTCATCTTGGATCGACACATCATCCAAGGATCCAATCGCATGAAGTGCTTGATAAGCCTCACGTAAATCAATATTGATCAAGTCGATTTCATTCTCAACTTCAATCGATAGAAGCGCTTGACGCATCGCGTAAAGTGCTTGCATCGCCAAGCCTACCGTTCTTTGTGTACTCAATACCGGTCGTTTGAAGACAAATTGATGCACTTCATAACGCTCGTTGATCGCATCCACCAAGCTTTGGATATCACGATGCATCGCACTGATTTCCAAACGATCGGGTTTCGATTCCAAATCTTTCTTATTATAGATAAGCATCAATTTATCCGGATCAATCTTCTTCAAGAGTTCTTCTTCTTCCGCATCCATGCCTAAACCTGCATCCACTAGAAACAAGACCAGTTCCGCTTGTTCAATCATTTGATAGGTCTTATCAATGCCCAAGCGTTCAATGCGATCTTCGCTCTCCCTAATGCCTGCGGTATCGAGAAGATGAAGACTGACATTCTTCAAACGAATGAACCCCTCCACCACATCCCGTGTCGTTCCAGCAATCTCTGTCACAATCGCTTTATCTTCATTCAATAAAGCATTTAACAGAGATGATTTCCCAACATTGGGTTTCCCAACAATGGCTGTTTTGACGCCATTGCGCATGGTGATCCCACTTTTAGCTTCTTCTAAGAGTGTCATCAATTTCTCTTCAAATGTTTTACATAATGGATAGAGTGTTTTACGTGTCATCTCTTCCAAATCATATTCAGGATAATCAATATTCACCTCAATATGAGCAATGATGGCTAAGAGTTCTTCCTTGAGGGGTTCTATCAATTGTTTAATCGAACCTTTTAAACCTTGTATGGCTAATTGAGCGCTTTGTTCACTATCTGCGTTTACTAAATCATTGACGGCTTCGGCTTGGCTCACATCGATGCGTCCATTCATGACGGCGCGTTGGGTGAATTCACCATTGTTGGCTAAACGTGCCCCTAAACCTAAGACCAAACTAAGAATCTTCTGTGTCACATAAATCCCGCCATGGCATTGAATCTCCACCACATCCTCACGGGTGTAGCTACGTGGTGCTTTCATAACCAAGACGATGACTTCATCGATGATCTGTTCAGCCTCATGCACAAAACCATAGGTCAGCCTATGGTCTTGGTTGTTTAGTGGTTTTTTAAGGAGTTGTTCCGTGATTTCAAGCGCACGATCCCCACTCAAACGGATGATCGACACCGCTTGAATCGCTAATGCGGTTGAAAGTGAAACGATCGTATCGTGTAAAGGATTCATTTTTCTAAGGCATCCAATGTCTCGAGGATGCGATTCAAATCATCTTCGCTGCTAAAGTGAATTTGAATTTTATGCCCTTCAATCAACACCTTTGTTTGAAGTTTATTTCTAAGCAAAGTTTCTGCATAACTGTATTTCTGCACAGCTTTTGGTTTTTGTATTGGTTTACGTTTAACCAATTGTTCGACTTCACGTGCACTGAGTTTTTCTTTCGCAATCCGTTTCGCCAAAGCTTCAACTTCCTGCTTGTCTTCCATACTGATCAAGGGTTTGACTTGCCCCATGCTTAGTTCTTGGTTCTCCAACATGTGGATGACTGAATCAGGGAGTTGGAATAAGCGTAGGGTATTGGTGATGTGCACCCGGCTCTTGCCCACCTTCTTGCCCAAATCTTCTTGTGTCAAATTCAGCTTTTCAATCAAAGTCTGATAAGCACGTGCTTCTTCCACAATGTTCAAATCTTCACGTTGAATGTTTTCAATCAAAGAAACTTCCATCATCTGCTGATCGTCAAATTCCAGCACGATGGCAGGAATCATGTCCAAACCTGCTTCTTTAGCCGCTCTTAGTCGACGTTCCCCGGCAATAAGTTGGAATCCACTCACTGCTTTACGAACCAAAATCGGTGTGAAAACACCATGTTCACGAATGCTTTGAGCAAGTTCCGCAATCTTATCCGCATCAAAATGGGTACGTGGTTGGTACGGATTCGGATGAATCAAGGCACAGGCAATCTTTTCACTGTTTTGTGATCCACTGTGTTGAATCTCTTCTAAGACAGTACTGACATTATCCCCAAATATTGCGGATAAGCCTTTCCCTAAACGGTTCTTTTCATCACTCATTTGTTTACCCCCTCATTCTGGAGTATGACTTCTTTGGCCAATGCCGCATAAGCCTTCGCGCCTTCGGATCGAACATCGTATTCAAAGATGCTTTGACCCCGTGAAGGAGCTTCCGATAATTTGATATTGCGTGGAATATACGATTTATAAACACGCTCTTTAAAATATTTACGAACTTCTTGTTGGACTTCTACACTCAACTTTGTCCGTGCATCGAACATCGTTAATAGAATACCCTCAATCATAAGTTTCGTATTGAACAGCTTTTGAACCAAACGAATGGTCGAAAGAAGTTGCGTCAAACCTTCTAGTGCATAATACTCACATTGGACGGGTATGATGACCGAATCCGCAGCAGTTAAAGCATTGGTATTCAAAAGACCTAAGGAAGGTGGGCAATCAATGACGATATAGTCATAAAGTTCTTTTACCACATCCAACTTATTCTTTAGCAGTTTCTCACGCCCCGCTTTATATTGAACCATCTCCAGATCCGCTCCGGCCAAATCGATCGTTGCAGGAATCAGACACAAAGGAGGTTGTTTGATGCGTAAACGGGCTTGTTCAACACTGACATCCCCCATCACCACATCATAGATACTATTTTTAATCGATTCACGGGAAGCGCCGACCCCTTGGGTACTGTTGGCTTGCGGATCAAAATCCACCAGAAGAACCTTCTTACCGAGATAAGCTAGGCCAGATGCGAGATTGATGCTGGTCGTGGTTTTACCCACCCCACCCTTTTGATTTGCGACCGCAATGATTTTTCCCATAAAATCCTCTTTTCTACTTCTTGAACCTCAAGACAACTTCAACGTATTCCTCTTCATTATGTTCCTGAACATCCACATGCACACCTGTTTTTTGAATCATCTTAACAGCCGCATGAATTGTATTCAATGCGACACGTAGATTACGTGTGATGCCTCGGGTTTTATTCTTCTCAACTTTAGGCTCTTTATGATTCTGGACAAGTGCTTCCGTTTGTTTAACATTCAAATTCTGTTCCACAACCTTTGTAAAGACATGGGCTTGACGATTTGGATCCATACCCAACAAAGCACGGGCATGGCGCTCAGTGATCACATGATTGCTTACAGCCTCTTGAATATTCGAAGGAAGTTGTAATAAACGAATCTTATTCGCAATGCTGGATTGAGATTTGCCCATCTTTGCCGCAATCTTTTCTTGCGT
>JBLJAX010000021.1:0-2756 GCA_047637795.1 Erysipelotrichaceae bacterium
CATGAAGGATTATTGAATAAATCACGCATGGAAGCGTGTTTTGAGGACGCTAGGCGGGATTTGTTTGATTATTGGGATAACTTATCGTATCAAGAAAGAAATCGCTTGATAAGCCTTAAAAACGATGAATTAAAGAATGATCTTCATTATTTCAAAAGCAACAATGGGAAATACATTTGGATTGCTTTCTTTGATGAACTACTTAATGCGCTTTATGATAAAGAACTTGCCATCCTGGAGCTACCTCAGTACTTTAAACTGTATCGTAATTTTAAAGACCGTACAATCAACATCGAACAGTACGGACTGGAGCCCTATAAACAAGCCTATATCGATATCCATGTGATCAAACGTTTTGATGACAGTGTGATTTTTTACTACGCCAACACCAAGAGTCTTTATCAAATCAACGCATCAAAAAAAAATCGACGTTTTGCCTTAAGCAAATCCATTGGAAAGCTTGTTCCATTGAAAGAAGAATTGGAAATCATTGCACAAGCCATGTTGGCGAAGCAAGAACTTGAAGCAATTGAATTTCTGATGAATTCAACTCTCATTGAGGATAAAACCAAAAAGCAGTTGAGCAAATATCAAAAGAAATTAGCTAGGAAAATTAAATGAAGACATTTCTCATCCACACACTCGGATGCAAAGTCAATGCCTATGAATCCGAATACTATCGCCAACAACTCCTTGACGCAGGCTACCAAGAAGGTCTACCTAAAGAAAAAACGGATGTGGTGATCATCAACACCTGTACCGTCACCAATACGGCCAGCTTCAAGAGCCGCCAGAAGATTGCTCAAGCGAAACGAACCAATCCGGATGCTTTTGTGGTCGTCGTGGGTTGTTATGTACAGACGCATCATGCTTTTTTGAAAGATAAATACGATATTGATTTGCTCATTGGAGCAAAAGACAAAGACCGTTTGGTTGAAATGCTGGAAACAAAACGTGACCAAGTTGATTATACCTATCCAAAAACCTTTGAAAATCTTCCAATACAGTCCTTTAAGCATCAAAAGAAGGCTTATGTGAAGATTCAAGATGGTTGCAATCAGTTCTGTACATACTGCATCATTCCATTTGCACGAGGTCGGGAGCGTTCCATGGACATGGATAAGATCATCGATCAGATCAATGCTTTGGATCAGCACCAAGAAATCACATTGACCGGGATTCATACCGGACGTTATGGTTTGGATATCGGCTCCAATCTTGTCCAACTTTTAAAAAGAATCTTAGTCGAAACGACGATACCACATATTCGCATCTCTTCGATTGAAATTACGGAAGTAAGCGACGAAATGATTGAATTGTTGAGGGATGAACCGCGCTTGGCCAAACATCTTCACATTCCGATCCAAGCCGCAAGTGATGCTGTATTGAAAGATATGCATCGACCCTATACCTTAAGTGAATTCAACCAAAGACTCCAAAAGATTCGTGAACACATTCCAACGATTTTAATCAGTACTGATTTGATCGTCGGCTTTCCAACGGAGTCTAAAGAAGCATTTGAAACATCACTCCATGCATTAGAAATGATGAAACTTAGTTTCATGCATGTTTTTCCTTATTCGAAACGTGAGGGAACCAAGGCTTCACTCTATAAAGAAGAATGGACGAATGAAATCAAAAAAGAACGCGTGCATCAAGCGCAAGCCTTATCGGACTTGATGCATCGTAAAACAATGGCAAACTATGTCAATCAAGAGCTTGAAGTCTTACTTGAGGAAGTACAAGAAGACATGTGTTTTGGTTATAGTGCGGAATATCTTCCTGTCCTTGTGAAGAATGGGCAGGATTTGCTAAATCAACGGGTTTTGTGTAGAGTTATAGATGTTAAAAACGATCATCTGATTGCGGAGAGAGTAATTTTATGAAGTTAAATCGATTATTCAGTACAGCACCTGAAATAGAAGTGAAGGACTTGGTGACCGATTCAAGAAAACCCATGAAACATGCGGTCTTTTACTGTCTCAAAGGAATGGTCAACGATGGACATCGTTTTGTCGACCAAGCGATTGCGAATGGAGCCATCGTCATCGTACACAGTGATGTACTAATTTATCAGCCCAACATTACATACATTCATGTGAATGATGTCTTAGAAGAGTTGAATCGTACAGCGGCCATCTTTTTTCATAAACCCCATCAAAAAATGAATTTGATTGGGGTCACGGGAACCAATGGTAAGAGTACGATTGCAAAAACCATCAAAGAAATCTACAATCATTTTGAAGCCTGTGGTTATAGCGGAACAATTTCCATCGAATATGGTCAAGTCATTGAAAAACCAGATTACACAACCGATGAGACCGTACCGACATTGAAAATGTTGAGACGCATGTTGAAAGCTGGAATGAAAGCAGTATGCATGGAGGTCTCCAGTCAGGGATTAGATCAAAAAAGGGTCGACGCATTAGAGTTCGATGTGGCGATTTTCACAAATCTCACGCATGATCACTTGGATTATCATGGTAACTTCGAAAGTTATTATCTTGCCAAGAAACGTTTGTTCTCACTCATCAAGACACATGGCTGTGCCATCATCAATGTGGATGATCCTTATGGGGCACGTCTCTTTAATGAAGTGAATCAACGGAAATACAGTTACAGTATTGAACACGAAGCGGATTATCAAGCAAAGGATTTAGTGATCAAAGCAACCCAAACCCAATTCAACCTTATCGTTTTGAATCAAACTTATCCCATTGTGACGAATTTCGTATCCAGTTTCAATATATCCAATC
>JBLJAX010000022.1:0-4821 GCA_047637795.1 Erysipelotrichaceae bacterium
GCCATCTTCAATTCAGATACGCATGAAGCCTGTGCTTTACGCAAGGTATTGAAACCGATGGCGGATAAATATCAATGTGAAGTGGATACTTTGGTTTATGCTTGGTTGCTTCATCATCCAGTAAAAGCCGCTGTGATCAGTGGTTCGCAGAAAATTGAGCGTTTACAAAACTGTGTAAATGCGTTACAAATAAATCTAGAACGCGAAGATTGGTTTGAGATTTATTTGGCCTCGGGTCAACAAGTCCTTCGCTAGGAAGAGGATTTATGCTTAAATTGATTGCGATTGATGTGGATGGGACTTTATTGGACAGTGAACATCAATTAAGTGTTGAAAATAAAAAATGGATTCGTTTTGTGGTTTCACAAGGCGCAACCCTTGCCTTAGCTTCAGGAAGACCTTTACATGGTCTTTTTGACGTTTATGAACAATTGGAGCTCAAAGAGGGAAATCATTATCTTGTTGGCTTCAATGGGGCTCGGATTGCGGATGCGAAGACGCATGAGCTCATTTTTGAACAAACCCATTCAATCGAACTATCTAAGGAAATTTTGCGCTACCTGGAACAATTCGATATCAGTGTGATTCTAAGCAAGGGCAGTGAGCTCTATGTGCAAGATGCCAATGCTTATATGTTAGATGTGGAATCCTCAACCAATAAGATGGATGTGGTCGTGGTCGACAATCTAGCGGATTTCATCGATTATCGCCCCAATAAGATTCTCATCAGTGGTGAACCCACCAAATTGAAGTCATTACGGAAACAGATTGAAGAACCTTATCTCGATATCGTCGATTTCGTGCCATCTTCACCGCATTTCTTAGAGATCATTGTAAAAGACTGTAATAAAGGCACAAGCATCGCCAAACTTCAAGAAATCCTAAAATTAGAGCAATCTGAAGTCATGGCCATCGGAGATAACTACAACGATCTCACTATGATCGAATACGCAGGTGTAGGCGTCGCCATGGGCAATGCTTATCCAGACATCCAAGCCAAAGCGAACTTCGTGACCTTGAACAATGATGAGAACGGTGTCGCACATGTCCTGAAACATTATTTCAAACCTGAGATCAAGTGTGTTGCGGTGGATATGGATGGGACCTTCCTGAATCGTGAAGGGGATTACAATCGTTTTAGTTTCCTAAAACATTATGAAGCGATGAAAGCCAAAGGCATCCACTTTGTGGTTGCCTCTGGAAACCAATATTATCAACTCAGAAGCTTCTTCGATGGGATTGCGGATGACATCAGTTTTGTCGCAGAGAATGGGGCTTTGGTCATCGATCAAGGTCAAAAATTATTTTCAACACAATTCCCTGAAGCAGGCATTGAACGTGTCTATGATTACCTTGAAAAACATCCATCCTTGAAATCCGTGGTTTGTACAGAACACATGGCGTATGTACTTGAAGATGAACAATTTAAAAACATCATCTCCAGATACTGCCATAAGCTCGATACCATCGATGACTTTAGAAATATACCCTATACACCCATCAAGATAAACATCAACTTCCCAGACCATGAGACTTCGGATCGAGTCAACGGACTCAATGCGATCCTAGGCGATGACTTGGTTGCGGTATCGAGTGGTCACGGGACCTTGGACATCATCGTCAAAGGTTATAACAAAGCCCACGGACTTCAGTTATTAGCCGATAAATATGGTTTCACAGCCGATCAGATCCTAGCCTTTGGGGATGGTGGCAATGATAAAGAGATGTTGCAGTATGCGAAATACAGCTATGCCATGGACAATGCGACGGAAGATGTGAAAGAAGTAGCCAGATTCATGGCACCTTCCAATGATGAAGATGGGGTCAATCAAATTCTAGAATTTTATTTATAATTGACACACTTTCGTCATATTTGAACTCTATACTGTGCCTGTAAGCTTAATTGCTGAAAGGAAATAAACGTATGATGCGTGGATATTTTGCAAACGGTGATCTCGACCGTTTCAGTCGTTTTGACAATAGTTTTGGATACAATATGATGAATTCACCTTATGCTTGGGTCGGTATGTTGCTTCATGTACTCTTGGTGATTGCATTCATCGTCTTGGTGGTTTATATCATCAAATACATTTGGAACAGACCTGGTAAGAAGGTAGAAGGCAAATTAGATGCCTTGGCCATTATCAAAGAACGTTATGCCAAAGGTGAAATCACCAAAGAAGAATTTGAAACATTGAAGAAAGATTTAACTTAACCCACACCCGTGGGTTTTGTTTTGTAAAGCATCCTTAACCCACACTTAATGAGGATTATGGTAAAATAAGCACAAGGAAGTGATAAGATGAAACGTAAAATACTACTGTTCAGCTTTATTTCGTTATTCATACTCATGAGTTTAAGTGGATGTGTTCCGGGGGATGGATCCTATACTCTAAGTTCGCCAGCCGGATTTCTTTCTGGTATCTGGCATGGTTGGTTGGCTCCTTTAACCTTGATCCTGCATTTCTTTGATGACAGTGTTCGCTTATACGAACCCTTCAATGTCGGTTGGTGGTATGATTTTGGTTTTTACATGGCCATCATCAGTGGTTTTGGTGGTCTTTCCTTGTTTAGACACAAACGGAAAGACTAATATGTGAAAAAAATAATAAATAAAGGAATTCAGCTTTATTATCCGTTATAATTAAATACAGAAAGAAAGGTGAAGTTTATGGAAGCTTGGATTTGGCTGATTGTGGCCTTGGCAACCTTGGTTATTGAGTTTGCGACAATGGGTCAATTGGTCTCAATTTGGTTTTCTGTAGGAGCTTTGGCCGCTTACCTTGTTTCGTTTTTAAATCCAGGGTTTGGGATTGAACTTGTTGTGTTCATTGGTGTTTCGTTGTTAGCGTTTGCGGCATTGAGACCTTTTGCACTCAAGTATCTGACACCAAAACCAACAAACACAAATGCGGATCGCTTGATTGGCAAGCGTACGAAACTTGTTGAGGAGATTTATCCAGACAAGTGGGGCGCTGTCATTCTAGAGGGTATTCGCTGGTCTTGCTTGGATGAAAAGCGTCAAGGCATACCGAAAGATAGTTTAGTTGAAGTCGTTGCGTTTGAAGGCGCAAAAGCCGTCGTTAGACAAGTTAGTTAGAAAGGGAGCTTTAGGAAATTATGGAAATTATTGTACAACTGTTTACCACGTTTTTTATCTTTATCTTTATTGCCGTTTTGTTGATGTATTCCGTGCGGATCATTCCGCAATTTGGGGGCTTATCACCAGACCTATCAACGTGGCTTGCATATCATTCTACCGATCATCGATCGCGTCGCTGGACGCATCTCCTTGAAGGAACAAGTCAAAGACTTCGCACCTCAACCCGTTATCACGAAAGATAACGTTACGATGATGATCGATACCGTCGTGTACTTCCAAATCTTGGATCCAAAGTTGTATGTGTATGGGGTTGTCAATCCAATCAATGCGATTGAAAATCTCTCAGCGACAACCTTACGTAATATCATCGGGGAACTTGAATTGGATGAAACCTTGACTTCACGTGAAATCATCAACTCTAAAATGCGTAGTATCTTGGATGAAGCAACCGATCCATGGGGCATTAAAGTCAATCGTGTCGAAGTTAAGAACATTCTTCCTCCAAAAGACATTCAAGAAGCCATGGAAAAGCAAATGCGTGCTGAACGTGAACGTCGTAGTGTCATACTCACGGCTGAAGGGGAAAAGCGTGCAGCGATTCTTAAGGCTGAAGGTGAACGTGAGTCCGTCATCCTACGCGCCAGTGGTAAGAAAGAATCCTTGATTACCGAAGCAGAAGGTCAAGCGCAAGCCATCGAACGTGTTTATCGTGCTCAAGCCTTAGGGGTTGAGCTCATCAATAATGCACATCCTCAACAAGCGTTCTTAACCTTGAAGAGTTTGGAATCCTTGGAAAAAGTGGCCAATGGTCAAGCAACCAAGATCATCATTCCTTCAGAAATTCAGAATCTTGCGGGTCTCTTGGCTTCAGTCAAGGGCATCGTCGAAGACGAGAAGAAATAAACTTGAAGCAGTCATCACGACTGCTTTTCTTTTTGATACAATGAATATATGAAAACAATCACATACAAAACAGCTCAAAAAGAAGATGCGCAAGCCATTTTGAATTACTTGGACCAAATTGGTAAAGAAAGTGATAATCTCACCTTTGGTGAGGAAGGGATTGGGTACACATTAGAAGATGAAGAGAAGATGTTGGAGTCCTTGGCTGAAAAACCCAATGCGACCTTGATCATCGCGTGTGATGGCGCTAAGGTTGTAAGTGTGGCGAATCTCAGTGCTTCGAAGCGCGAGCGTACCAAACACATCGCCGTTCTCGGAATATCAGTCTTAAAGGACTATCATCGCATCGGTATTGGTCAAACCATGATGGAAAAGCTGATTGCGTTTGCCAAACAAGCGCCTGATACAGAGATCATTCATTTAGAAGTAAGAAGTGACAATACACCAGCGATTGCTTTATACACTAAAGTGGGCTTTAAGCATTTCGCCCACATTCCTAAGGCAATGAAAATCAGAGGTGAGTATGTGTCTGTAGAAGGCATGAGCTTGGAATTGTGAAAAGACGTTTCATAAAGTATTGTATTTCTTGATTCTGTTTGAAACACTTAATCTATTTATCAAAAGAGCTTGAAAGCTCTTTTTGCCTATGGCAAACTGTAGACATAAAACGGAGGGCAAAAAATGAAAATTGTCACAATCGGAGGCGGTAGCAGTTATACCCCAGAACTCATCGAAGGTTTTATCTTACGTAAGCATGAATTGCCAATCACAGAAATTTGGTTGGTCGATGTCGAAGAAGGTCGTGAAAAATTAGA
>JBLJAX010000023.1:0-2839 GCA_047637795.1 Erysipelotrichaceae bacterium
CCCATTGCACGGGATCACAAACGCGCTTTTGATCATGATCTTGGACCGAATACCGGAGGCATGGGTGCTTTCTGTCCTCACCCATTGATTCCACAAAGCTTGGTGGATGAAGCGATGACAGAGATCGTAAAACCCATCATCAATGCCTTGAAATTAGAAAACATCTCATATACCGGTGTCCTTTATGCGGGTTTGATGGCAACAAAAAACGGGGTCAAAACCATCGAATTCAATGTTCGTTTTGGGGATCCTGAAACGGAAGTCATCTTACCACGTTTGATTACACCCCTGGATGAAATCATTTTTAAACTCTTAAAACATGAACCTGTGGAACTTGAGATCGACCAAAGGGTCTGTCTTGGGGTTGTCTTGGCATCCAAAAGCTATCCTGGTAAGACGGAAACACATGGGCCCATCCAGCATCTTGATCACCTTGATTCAATGATCTACCATATGGGGACATCTAAACAGGGCGATGCATTCATCAATCAAGGGGGGCGCGTTCTTTGTATCACAGCACTTGCGGATACAATAGAAGAAGCTAAAGCAAGAGTTTATCTAGATCTAAAGAAGATCGATGCGAAGCAATGTTTCTATCGTAGTGATATTGGCTCTACAGGTTGAAAACTAGAATGATATTTAATTCCTTATATAGATGAATGTCTATATGTCTATTGACAAGTAATTGATGAGGCGTATAATCGTTATATAGATGTGTGTCTATGTAGGAGGGTTTATGGCATTTTTTAGTTTCTTAAACAATACGTTCTTAAAGATGACATGGTTGAATGAGCTTGTTGGTAAGCTGGTATCCGATGTTTTTAACATAAGTCTTGAGAGCCAACTCGGCGCAAGCTTACAGTTCTTTATCTATGATGTGATCAAAATATTCATTCTTCTGTCGGTATTAATCTTTACCGTATCCTACATCCAAAGCTATTTCCCACCTGAGCGGACACGCAAGATTCTAGGACGATACAAAGGCTTTACAGCGAATTTGCTTGGGGCTTTATTGGGGACGGTCACACCGTTTTGTTCCTGTTCATCGATTCCCTTGTTTATTGGCTTTACCTCGGCGGGTTTGCCGATTGGGGTCACATTCTCATTTTTGATTTCCTCGCCGCTTGTGGATCTGGCTTCGGTCATTTTACTCGCAAGCATCTTTAATTGGCGGATTGCCTTGGCCTATGTCGCAGTAGGGGTTTTCTTGGCTGTCATCAGTGGAACAATCATTTCCAAACTTAAGATGGAAGATCAAGTGGCTCCATTCGTCTATAAGAATTCAGCTTTGCCTGAATTGGAATTGGATGAATTAACATTTAAAGATCGCATAGAGATATCCATTGCAGGTGTCAAAGAAATCGTCCAAAAAGTTTGGTTGTATGTTTTAATTGGCGTAGGGATTGGGGCACTCATCCACAACGTCATCCCTGAGAGCTTCATTACAGCGGTCTTAGGTGTTGATAAGTGGTACTCGGTTCCACTTGCGACCTTGGTTGGTGTACCCATGTATGCGGATATCTTTGGGACCTTACCCATCGCCGAAGCCTTGGTTTCTAAAGGCGTCGGGATTGGGACAGCCTTATCCTTCATGATGGCGGTCACGGCGCTTTCATTACCAAGCATCGTCATGCTTAAAAAAGTTGTGAAAAATAAATTATTGGGGGTGTTTGTGGGCTTGGTCGTGACAGGTATCATCATCATCGGCTTACTCTTCAATCAATTCGCATTCTATCTGATCTAAAAAAAGGAGAACATCATGATCATCAAAATTCTAGGTTCCGGTTGTAATAATTGTGTACGTTTGGAAGCCAATGCGCGCAAAGCGGCGGAAGAATTGGGCATCACAGCTGAATTTGTCAAAGTAAAAGAGATGGCCGACATCGCAGCCTATGGTGTCATGCGCACACCAGGCTTGGTTGTGGATGAAAAAGTCGTCTCATTTGGTAGAGTCCTCAGCCCAGAAGATATCAAAGCGTTGATTACAAAATAATTCGTTGAACAAACGAATTTTCATTTGGATACGTTAACGAAATTTAACAATTAATCAAGGAGTGCCTGTTGTATCGGCAAGCCTTTTTATTCTATAATCATATCGAGGAACATCGATATGAATGAACAGTATGTAAATGACGCCAAGCTGTTTAAAGCGCTTTGTGATGAACAACGTTTGGCAATACTTGATTTATTACGGAACAGTGAGAAATGTGCATGCGATCTATTAGAGAACATTTCAATATCACAATCAACCCTTTCACACCATATGAAAATATTGGTTGAGAGTGGTATCGTACATGCACGCAAAGATAAGAAGTGGACCTATTACAGTTTGTGTGATGAGGGTATCACACTCGCCAAGCATCGTTTGGAAAGTATCTTAAATAAGGACACCATAGCTTATCTAAGCTGTTCAAGTAAGGAGAACAAGAAATGCGCATCGTAATCATTGGGGCAGTTGCGGCAGGGACATCAGCAGCCGCAAAGGCAAGACGGAACGACGATTTTGCGGAGATTGTGATTTATGAAAAGGATCAGGATATTTCTTATTCGGGTTGCGGCCTACCGTATTATATTGGGGATGAAATCAAGGATATCGAAGAACTGACACCACGGGATGCGAAATTCTTTGATGAGAAATATGACATCACAGTGAAGACCCAACATGAAGTTACCCATGTGAACATGATTCATAAGCGTTTGACGATTAAGAATCTCGTAACGGGTGAAACTTTTAATGACTATTTTGATAAGTTGATCCTTGCGACAGGTGCACGTCCCTTTGTGCCAAAGATTGATGGGATTGAACAAAAACATGTCTTCTTTCTAAGGAATGTCCAGA
>JBLJAX010000024.1:0-4690 GCA_047637795.1 Erysipelotrichaceae bacterium
TGCGCCAGATTCTGCCACAATACCGTATTCACCAAACACAACTTCACGACCAGCTTTAGAACGACCTTCATGACTTACACGGTGAGGTCTTCTAAATTTTGTACGATTAGGCATCAACATTATTCAGCGCCCTCCTCTTTTACAGCTTCGGGTGCAGTAACAGGAGCAGCTTTACGTGTATCAGGACGATCATTGCGACGGTTATTGTCACGACGAGGTTTACGATCACGAGCTTGTTCCTTAGGTGCTTCAGGTTCTTTAACCATTTCACCAGGCAACACTTCTCCACGACAGATCCAAACTTTAACGCCTAGTCTACCGTAAGTAGTTGCTGCTTCTGCATGAGAGTAATCAATATCAGAACGTAAAGTATGTAGAGGAACTACACCTTCGGAATAACCTTCACTACGAGCAATATCATTACCACCTAAACGACCAGATACTAGAGTCTTAACACCCTTAGCACCTGCACGCATAACTTGTTGAATTGCACGTTTTTGTGCAGTTCTGAAAGATGCGCGAGCTTCAAGTTGATCAGCAATTAAACGAGCAACAAGTGTAGCATCCAAGTTTGGATTAGCAACCGCTAAGACCGTAATCTTAACTTGTTTGTCACCGATAATTTTAACTAAATCAGTCTTTAAAGCTTCAACTTCTTTACCATCTTGACCAATGATTTCTCCAGCCTTACCAGCACGGATAATAATTTCAACACGGTGTTTTGAACGTTCGATTTCAATTCTTGAGATAGACGCTTTCTTCAAACGTTTACCTAAGAACTCACGAATTTTAATATCTTCTTGAAGCAATGCTCCATATTCTTTTTCAGCGTACCAACGAGATTCCCAATCGCGGATAATCCCAACGCGTAATCCTATCGGACTTACTTTTTGACCCATGATTGCTCCTCCTAGTTTCTTTCAGCCACTACGACTGTAATATGACTTGTACGCTTTAAGATTTGAGTTGCGGAACCTTTAGCACGAGGCATAAAACGTTTCAACACAACACCTTCATCAGCGTAACACGCTTTAACATATAATTTTTCTTCTGCTAATTGGTGATTGTTTACAGCGTTAGCAATCGCTGATTTTAATACTTTACCAATTGCATCGGATGCACTGGTAGGAGTGAACTTAAGGATAGCAGCTGCTTCCTTAATATTCTTTCCGCGAACTAAATCGAGGACGATTCGAGCTTTACGCGGTGGGACACGAAGTGTCTTTGCTGTTGCTTTAACATCCATCATTATTTACCCGCCTTCTTATCATCTGAACCATGTCCACCGTATTTACGAGTTGGAACAAACTCACCAAGTTTGTGACCAACCATATCTTCAGTTACATAGACTGGAACGTGTTCTTTACCGTTATAAACCGCAAATGTGTGTTCGACAAATTCAGGGAAAATGGTAGAACGACGAGACCAAGTTTTGATTACTTCTTTTTTGCTAGCCGCATTCAATTTTTCCACTTTCTTCATCAAGTGGTCATCAACGAATGGACCCTTTTTTAAGCTACGACTCATGTGTTTCTCCTTTCCTACTTGTCATTACGACGTCTTACGATTAATTTAGTAGACGCTTGTTTCTTCTTACGAGTTTTAACACCCATTGCTTTTTTACCCCAAGGTGTCATTGGAGCGGCACGACCGATTGGGTTCTTACCTTCCCCACCACCATGCGGGTGATCAACTGGGTTCATTACAGATCCACGGACGGTTGGGCGAACACCCATCCAACGCATACGACCTGCTTTACCGATGTTGACCAAGCTGTGATCTTCGTTTCCGACGGTCCCAACTGTAGCGCGGCAATTGCTTGTAATTTTACGAACTTCACCACTCGCTAAACGAATGATGGAGTATTTGCCTTCTTGACCCAAGATTTGAGCACTGACGCCTGCTGAACGAGCCAATTGTCCACCCTTACCAGGTTTCAACTCAACGTTATGAATGAATGTACCATCAGGCATGCTGCCCAATTCCATCGCATTCCCGACTTTAACGTCGGTAGTCTTTCCACTGACAACTTCCATCCCAACGGTTAAACCCTTAGGTGCTAAGATGTAGCGTTTTTCACCATCTTTATAGTGAAGCAATGCAATATTTGCAGAACGATTTGGATCGTATTCAATCGTTGCGACTTTCGCTACGATTTCATCCTTGTTCCGTTTGAAGTCGATGATACGGTAGAGTCTTTTATGACCGCCACCTTGATGACGTGTTGTGATACGACCGTTGTTATTACGGCCACCCTCTTTACCAAGAGATTGAAGCAATGAACGTTCTGGTTTGTTTGTTGTGATTTCATCAAAAACCAAACTGGTCATGCCACGGCGACCTGGCGTGGTCGGCTTATACTTTTTAATCGCCATGTGTTTCCTCCTTACGCAGTGTTATCCGGAAATAGCGTAATTTCTTCCGTTATGTGATCAACTTAGATTAAGTTGATCTTGTGGCCAGCCGCTAGCTTAACAACCGCTTTACGGACAGCACTTGTTGTCCCAACATATTTGCCAACACGTTTTGATTTAGGACGTTGGTTGAGAATGTTGACCTTTTCAACTTTGACATTGAAGATTTCTTCAACAGCAATCTTGACTTGGGTTTTATTAGAACCACGAGCCACTTCGAAGGTCACCTTATTGTCAACTTCTTGCAAATGCATCGACTTCTCAGTGATGATCGGACGAATGATAATATCTCTTGCGTTAGACATTAGGCTAATACCTCCCCAGCAGTTTGAACAGCCGCTTCAGTGAAGACGATGTTCGAAACACGCATCATATCAAACATATTGAGGCCTTCAACGGTTGTAAAGAATACATTTGGTAAGTTACGCATCGCTAAGTATGCTGTTTCCCATTCTTCTTCACCGTTGAAAACGTACAATGTTTTCTTTGTGCAATTCAATGCGTTTTGGATCTTAACGAATTCTTTCGTCTTCGGTGTATCCATTTTGATTTCATTAATAACAACGATCGCATTTTCCAATAGTCTTTCAGACAAGACCGAACGAACAGCCAAACGTCTTACTTTACGATTGATGCGGTATGCATAGGAACGCGGTGTAGGACCGAATGCGATACCACCACCTCTCCATTGAGGAGAACGGATGGATCCTTGACGCGCACGTCCTGTTCCTTTTTGACGCCAAGGTTTACGACCACCGCCACGGACTTCCGCGCGGGTCTTAACACTGTGCGTACCTTGACGCATTGAAGCTCTTTGCATCAAGACAGTATCGAAGATGGCTTGTTGGTTTGGTTCGATTCCAAAGACCGCTTCAGCCAATTCGATTTCATGAAGGGCCTTGCCTTCTTGATTTAATACAGTAATTTTTGGCATGGCTTAGTCCTCCTTTGTTGTCTCAACAACTTCTTCTACTTTTGCCGTACGAACCAAGATTTCCTTAGCAGGAACGGATTTAACACGTTTCACTGTGGTCTTGACAACGACGTAACCACGTTTAGGTCCAGGTACATTCCCTTTTACCAACATGACGTTCTTATCTGTATCAACCATAATGATTTCTAAATTTTGATTCGTTGTGGACAAGTGACCTTCATGACCAGCCATGATACGTCCCTTATTGATGATCCCATTGTTACGACCGATGGTTGCTAATGAACCAGGTCCACGGTGATGTCCAGAACCGTGTGAGTTTGGGCCTGTGGACTGGTTGTTACGGTAAACCGCACCCATGAACCCTTTACCCTTTGATGTGCCGGAAACATCGACGATTTCTCCAGCTGCGAACAAATCGGCTTTGATAACGGCACCTACTTCATATTGACTCAATTCTTCCGAACGAAGTTCCTTGATGAATTTTTTAGGGCTTGTGTTAGCTTTAGCGACATGTCCGACTAGTGGTTTGTTGGCGCGTTGAGGTTTAACATCTTCATAACCCAACTGAGTTGCCACATAACCATCTGTTTCTTTGGTTTTTTGTTGAAGAACGACATTCGGCAATACTTCGAGTACAGTTACTGGAATCAATGTTCCGTCTGTAGTGAAGACTTGCGTCATACCGAGCTTTCTTCCTAATAGTCCTTTCATGATTTTGTGCTCCTAACTATAGTTTGATTTCGATATCGACGCCACTTGGCAATTCCAAACGACTCAATGCATCGATGGTAGCCGCGGACGGACCAACGATTTCGATTAAACGTTTGTGTGTACGAATTTCGAATTGTTCACGCGAATCTTTATATTTGTGAACCGCGCGTAATACTGTGATTACCTGTTTTTCGGTAGGTAGTGGAACCGGTCCGATGACTTTCTTTGAACCAAAGTCATTTGCTGCATCTACGATCTTCTTCGTTGCCGCATCCAATGATCTTGACTCATAAGCCTTTAGACGAATACGAATGCTATTCTTTGCCATGAAATCCTCCTATTTCTTACGCCTCTGGATTAATACCAATCGCTCAGTACGAATTCTCTGTCTTCTCACTGATCATGACAACGCTTATCAGTGTGTCAGTAACCTCGTACGTCTTTGCGTGCGCTTCAATATTATACTGCTCTGTCAAATAAAAAGCAAGCACTTTTTGTACTCGCTTTACCTGATCTATTTTCTTTCTTCAAGTGGATAATACGTCTGCTCATCCCCTAAGGTGATGTAGGCTGGACGCATGATCTTGTCATCGAGGATTTGTTCCAAGCGATGTGCCGACCATCCAGCAAT
>JBLJAX010000025.1:0-5489 GCA_047637795.1 Erysipelotrichaceae bacterium
TTCATGAATCTTAATACACAAACACTCGTCTTTATCTTGAGTCTATCCCTTTTAGCGCAGGTAATTGCGCTCTTTGTGCAATACAGGGTCGTAAACCAAAGTTATCGTGGTATTGGATTGTGGCTTTTGGGTTCGAGTTTCATGGCGCTCGGATTCGTTTTTATGCCTTTTGTGAGTGTTGAGTCACTTCTATTTCTTGCGATGATCGCCAACCCGTTGATGGCATTAGGGCAGATTCTGTTATACCTAGGTATTGCGAAATTTCTTAATAAGAGAGAACATCGATGGATACTTAGTCTATTTTTCAGTCTATTTTTACTCGCATACTACTATTTTATGTTCATATATAGTGATATCGCAGGACGAACGATTGTAATCAACATTGCATTGGCAATCATCTCGTTTTTGACAGCTTACACACTACTGCTTGAGAAAAGGAAGTTCACTTCTACTTCAGTCAAATTTTCAGCGCTCGTTTTCATCCTATATGGAGCTTTCTTGGCATTACGTGTGCTTTGGAGTCTGAACACACCACAGATTCAAAATTACTCCGATTATACATTTTTCCTAAATGCGGGATTCATCGTTACGACTTTAGCCAGTACGCTTTGGACATATGGCTTTATTTTGATGGTCAATCAGCACTTGAATGAAGAAAATCGTTTAGCGAAGGAAAAAATGCAATTGGTGTTCAATACCAGCCCCGATGCATCCCTAATCACACGCTTGAGTGATGGCTTGATTCTGGACGTCAATACCGGCTTTGTCGCTTTGACTGGTTACACACAGGATGAAGTACTCGGCACAACGACCATGCAGATCAATGTTTGGTCCAGTTTTGAGGATCGTCAAAAATTCTTTACAGCGTTGAATGAACAAGGATTTTGCGAAAACATGGAGTTTGTTTTCCAACGCAAAGATACAAGTCAGTTTAATGGAATAATTTCCGCTCGAATCATCACGATTCAGAATGTATCGCACGTCATCAGTGTCGTTCGTGACATCAGTGAACGTAAGCGAGCAGAAGATACGCTGATTGAAAGTGAAGAACAGTATCGTTCGATTCTCAACGCCTCACCTGATGATATTACAATCACAGATTTGGAAGGGCGCATCCTTATGATTTCTCCAGCAGCGAAAGAAATGTTTGGCTATGAGCTGACGTTCGATTCGTTTATTGGTATGCAGCTACTCGATTTTATCGTGCCTGAAGATGTCGAAAGAGCTCGGTCTAACATCTTACGTATGTACCAAGGAAGCAATAACAAGCCCAATGAATATCATGGTATACGTAAGGATAAAAGCATCTTTGATATCGAGGTTAACAGCGGGTTTGTCCGCAATGCGAATGGACAGCCGATACGAATGGTATTCATCGTCCGTGATATTACAGAACGTAAGCGAGCAGAATTGCATATCCAAGAACTTGTTCAACAGCTCGAAGCTGAAAGAAATATCGCTCAAGTCAATTCAATTACAGATAGTTTGACGGGATTAGCGAATCGAAGATATTTCGATTTAGCGCTCAATACAGAATTCTACCGTGTTAAACGCAGTGGCGAAACCTTATCGCTAATCATGATCGACGTTGATCATTTCAAAAAATTCAATGACAGTTATGGCCACTTAGCTGGAGATGACTGCTTGGTGAAAATAGGGTCGATGCTTAAGTCGATCGTTGGACGTGCACCGGATATCGTTGCACGTTATGGGGGGGAAGAGTTTGTCGTAATCTTACCCGAAACCGAATCATTTGGGGCGAAAGCCTTGGCTGAAAGAATACGAAAAGGTGTAGAGGTTCTTGGTATTCCACATGCGACATCTGAGACAGCAGCCTTTGTGACAGTCAGCCTTGGGGTTGTAAGTGTGAATACGACATACTTGATATCTCCAAAACAAATCGTGGCTATGGCGGATGAGGCGCTTTATTTTGCCAAAAGCTTGGGACGTAATCGAACGATCGTTTCCGATAATCAGGTTACAGTTAAAAATGATTAGTCGTTTGTATCGCAAATAGTGTTTCTTACAATAATAAAACCATATAATTAAAATCATGATTTAATCATTGATTCATGAAGGATAATCCTATATATCTTCAGTGCTTGTTTAAATTAATGAGCAAAAAGTTGATAACTACAATGGTGATTAAGACCTATTAAGCAAAGAATTATCGAGATAGAACGGAGATTATGATGATTAGGTTAATTAAACCAACTTTAGAATACAGCGAACAAATAATGAGTTATCGTTATGAATTCATCGAGTTGAATGATTCAATGGATGGTTGCGGTAACCTTAGAGATTGCGAAGATGCAGGTAAATGGATCGAAACAAACAGAATGATGGAAAAACTTGAAACCTGTCCGGTTGGTCGAGTACCTTGTGATCGCTATATCGCTGTTCGTGAAAGTGATAATCGAGTTGTGGGCATCATTGATTTTAGGCATCACATCGAGCATCCAATTCTAAAAGTATGGGGTGGCCATATTGGATATTCTGTACGTCCCATTGAACGCAGAAAAGGATATGCGAAGGAAATGCTTCGATTGATGCTAAAACGATGCAAAGAGTATGGACTTAATGAGGTGCTTGTCACCTGTGATGCGACAAATGAAGGCAGTAGAAGAAGCATTATCGCAAATAACGGTGTATTTGATAAGACTGTTGATGTGGATGGAATGCAGATTCAACGCTATTGGATTCAGTTGGATAGATGAAGAAAAAAACTAGGATAAGGGGGATTCATATGTTCACACTTTTTAATCGAAAAGAGCTTTTAATTACAATGGACATTTCTAAACTAACAAGAGTAAAAGAAGTACTCACAAGCAATCAAATTGACTACAAAATCAAGACAAGCAATTTACAGAGCGCATCGTTAATGGGCTCAAGTCGAAGTCGTACAGGTTCATTTGGAATCAATCAAAGATATTCATATGAGTATCGAATCTATACGCATAGAAAAGATCATGAACGTGCTAGCCATCTTATACGCTAATAAGGATGTTAATCTGAGTTAAATATATTCTTCGTATGCAAAGTGAACAGTCAAATATTGATTACTTTTTAATTTAGAAAAGCAGATACAAATAAGCTTTACTTATAGAGAGTTATTGTGTTTTACAGTTGATGACTAAAAATCAGTTGAATTTGAGACAATTAGGCGTTACGGAGGTGACATAAATGTCCATTTTAAGCAGTGCAAGTTCAAGCAGTGTGGAAAGAGGGTATGCATACTATCTTGGTGACAACGTTCTATCTACACGCCAGATATCAGAGTTTGAATTTGAAGGTTTGGTCCAAGGCAATCAGCGGAGTCCATATCATGTTTTAATCAACGTTAAACATCCTCGAAAATCAAGTTGTGACTGTCCATTTGCGAATGGGAATACAACGTGCAAACACATGGTTGCACTTTATTTCACGGTGTTTCCAGAGGAAACAAAGGACTATGAGGAATGGTTGGATAACGCTTATGAAGAAGAGCAAGAGTACGGCGAGTTTGATGAAGATGACCAAAGTGATGATGAGGTATTTATCAAACCATTGTTCTTTGATGAAGTTTTGCGCAATTACATAGAAAAATTAAGCATACAAGAGCTGAAAGATCATTTGAGGACTGAACTTATCAAAAATCCTCGTGATACCTTTACAGAATATTTGGAAAAAGAGTACCGATATTTTTTATCAAGTTCAAGTAAAGAAATTGCATTATTAGAGAAAACTCATACCCGTTTTACTCAAAAAACAATCATTTTTGACTATGATTATCATGACTTTTCTGGGCACTTGTTGAATAAGTCAGAGAAGAAGGAGATTGTTCAAATAATCAACTCAGACTCAACCTATAAATCCGCGTTAATTAAACTTATGATGGATGAACATTTAGCCGTCTTTGATGATTATCAATGGATTATACAAGTTATCAAACCAAAGTTGACAATCAATCAACAGCAAGATTTAGTTGAGAAACTATCAATTTATCTTTCAACGCTAAAGCATTATGGAATTCGAAATACGAGTCCAAAGTCGAACGTTTTAATTGCGCTATACAATTTAAATGAGTTTTCCGATAAAGAAATCGCTCAGTCTTTGATTCGAAATGGGAAATATGACGAATATGTAAAATATGTTATTGAGAATGTGAAAGATCCTGAAAAACTATTCTTGAGTTTAAAATCTTACTTAAATGCAAACATGCATCGAAGTGATTATTATATCCCACAGTTATTTCTTCGATTTGCTCAACGCCTAATTCATAACGAGGAAGCTTATAAAGAATTCTTCTATCTCGATTTTCTTTATAATGCAAATCTTAATTCGCTTCGATCATTAAGGAATTACCCAGATTTTGATGACTATTACAAGCGCATCCTCGCAAATACAAAGGAGACATACCAGCTTGTTCCATTGTTAAGAGAAATGGGAGATGTTGATGCTTTATACATGCGTCTCTATGATAAAAAGAATGATCATTACCTTCTTGCGAACATCGATGTGCTTAAAGATAAGTATGGAGATGAGCTCAATGAGTACTTTAAGAAACGCTTCTATGAGATCTTATCAATGGGCGATGGTCGCAAGACTTATGCAGAGGCAGCTCGTTTTGTAGAAGGAATGTTTAAACTAAATAATGGAACTGAAATCACGGAAATATTTATTAAAGAACTGAAGAATTCGCTCTATGCAAAAAGAACGGCTCTCTTTGATGAAATATTGACAGTACTTAATCAAGATGAAAGACACTTAAAATGAAGCAACTCTTTATCATGGATCTGCAAAATTATGATCCAACATTTAAGCGATCGAAAAGACCTTCTGTTCGCGCCATTATCTACGAAAATGGAAAACTAGCGATGGTGCATAGCAAAGCACAGAATTATTTTAAGTTTCCTGGGGGTGGTCTTGAGGAATTTGAAGATCATCCAAAAGCCTTGATTCGTGAAGTAAAAGAAGAGCTTGGTCTATGTATCATACCTGACTCCATCGCTGAATTTGGTGAGGTTGTTATACTACAATGCAGTCATATCCACAAGAATACGATATTTGAACAAGAATCGTATTACTACTTCTGTCGTGTTGAGGATCGCATTGAAGCACAGCGATTGGATGCGTATGAACTGGATGCAGGTTTCACGCTAGAGCATGTCTCAATTGAAGAAGCAATCCAAGTCAATCTTCATGAACATCATTATGATGCGGATCCTGTGATGATTGAAAGAGAAACACGTGTGTTGGAATTAATAAAGTCAATACTAAATGCAGCGGATTGAAGTATAATAGAGCATAGATAAACAGATTTCTATACTTAATGACATGAAAACAAACAAGGAACAACTCCTCAGAACCCCTGATATTCGTCCAAGTAAAGACGTTCTTGCAAAAGCGTTAGGCGAAGCGAATAATGCCTATGTTAAGTTCATGAATGAGCTTACAAGGTATGACATTCAACTCGTGTGGCGATACTATAAGGATGGTAAGGCTTGGTT
>JBLJAX010000026.1:0-8197 GCA_047637795.1 Erysipelotrichaceae bacterium
ATCGGACCCTGGACCGCAATCTGACCGATCGTATCGCTGATGTTCTCGAAGTTCACATCCCCTGTAAGTTGCGCTCTGAAATAAGTCTCATCTTTTTCAATGTTCGCCGCATTCACGACGATCAAATAACGATCTTCATGCGTCTTATAGATGAGCAGATCATCGACACTGCTGCCATCTTCACGAACCAAGATACCATAGCGTGCTTTACCAATCTGCAGATCTGTAAAGTCATTACTGACGAGGTACTGAAGATTGGATAAAGCATCCGGTCCTTTGAGAATGAACTCACCCATATGACTCACATCGAAGAGTCCTACTTTTTCACGAACCGTATGATGTTCATGAAGAATACCCTTCGCATAATGCAAAGGCATCCAGAAGCCTCCAAAATCAACCATATTACCAGCATGATCTTGGTGCCAATTCGTAAGCGGAGTTGTTTTCATCATTGTTTCCTTAACGCACAAAAGGCGCTTAAAAAATAAGCGCCTTCGTCTTTTGACCTGAAAGATTCTCTTGCGATTGCCTCTTCGGTGGATGACTCTCTCTACGAAGCTTTGTCCAAATCCGGTCCTTTTGCCTGAGCGTTCATGCGCACTGCGCCTTCGGCGTCAACGAATTGATCTCTCCCGGATTCTTCAACCAAATAACTAAGTTCATTATACTCAATCCAAGTCGAGACTAAAAGCTTTCTACACGGACTTCCTTAAAGATTTCACCCATGCTTGGGTGAGCGTAGATTAGTTTTGGAATCTCACGCATATCCACCTGCATATCCATCATGAGGATGCAGGTATTGATGAGTTCACTGGCATCACTGGAGAGGATTTCAACACCAATCAGATGGTACTGTTCATCAATGATGAGTTTGAGATAGGCTCTACGATTGATTTTGATTTTTTGTTTAGCCAAGCCACTGATCAAGACCTTTTTAACTTGAACCTTGATGCTCATCTGCTTGGCTTGATCTTCACTGATGCCTGCATAAGCCGCTTGCATGGGCGTGTAGATGACATAGGGAATCGTCTTTTTTTGAATTGTTTTATTGTGGGTGATGAGATCAATGATCTGCTCCCCTAAATCACTTGCCACATGTGCGAGCTGCACGGCTCCAGACACATCCCCAATCGCATAGATATGCTCTATGCTGGTTTGATAGCGTTCATTGACCGTGATGTACTTCTTCGTCGTCTGCACATCGGTATTCTCTAAACCTAAATCATTGAAGTTACCGATACGACCTGTCGCTTCAATGCATTGGTCGAATTCAAAATCTTCGTTCTCGGTACGTATTGTGAAGTGATCTGTGTATTCAATTGATGTGATGTTTGTATTGGTATGGATTTGAATACCATATTGCTTCAACTCACGCTCAAGTGATTGGGATAACTCCTTGGGTGCCTGCATGACACAGCGTGGAGCGATATCGAATAAGTGAACCGAGTGACCCATCATGGCTAGAAAGCTTGCGAGCTCCACCCCGATGACACCTGCCCCAATCATGGCAATGCGTTGTGTTGTTTGAAAAGGTTTGTTTAAGACATCCCAACTTTCAAGGATATGCTTATGAGGATAGAAACGTTGCGCCTTTGCGCCTGTGGCGATGATGAACACATCTGCTTCATAACGATTTCCATCACGATCTATTACATGGTGATTATCTTCGAACTTTACGCTTGAATGAATCAATTGAACTTTTGCTTGCGTCAAAGCACGCTCCAGCTGTGTCTTCAACTCACTTTGAATGCTTGTTTTATGCGCGTACACAGATTCAACAGAGTGCAGTACGTGGATGCTTGCATTAAAGTGTTTACTTTGATGCAAATGGTGCGCATCTTCGAGAAGACTTTTCGTAGGAATGCAGCCTTCATTCAAACAGACACCACCGGTATGATCATTGGAAAAAAGGATAAGCTCATGACCTTCTTGGCGGGCTTTAAAAGCAGCGGTATAACCAGCTGGACCTGCTCCGATAATGATGATTTTCATAAAGAAATACCTTGGTCCTGGAGCGCTTTGATAAGCTCATTGACCTGTGGATCATTAAGATGACGGAGCGCTTTAGCGAGCTCACCTTCACTCGCTTCAATGCCTAAAACACAGTTTTCAATCTTATGTGACCATTCCGTATCCATGACATCTGTGTAGAGATGATTGTCTTGGATGACCCCGTTCTTCACATCCATCTGCCACTCAACACAGCCAAAGTCGAAACACTCACTAAAAACAAGCTTCTCATTGCGATGAAGATTATAGAGCCAGGTCTCATTACTGAAGGAATCCACAAGCTGAGGATTGAAGGAGAAGGGGATGTTACAGAATTGGGCACGGACTTCATACACCTTTTCCATCGTATCAAAAAGATGTGTCTTTAAGGTATCGATCGTTATGGGTTTGATATCGTTGAGATTCGCAATGCGAGCTGCGACGGAAGCGACGTTCTTACGTTTCAGTTTCTTAGGATTCACATTCAGATACAAACCAAGTTTAGCCTTATCCACATTAACCAAAAGGGTCCCATGATGAAGATGCATGCCAGCCTGATGGGCAAAGGCATTGCCCGATACTTTGGCCCCATCCACTTCGATGTCATTGCGTCCATTGACTTGAGCGTTGTATCCAAGATCACACAAGGCTTGTGCTATCATCTGCATTTGCCTTGGAATATCAAAGACGGAATCATCCCCGATGAAGCTAAAATTAAGGTTGCCTAAATCGTGATAAACCGCACCACCACCGGATGTACGACGAGCTAAGGTGCCTTTATCTTCTTTGAGTTTGGCGAGATGGACTTCACTTTGAGCACTTTGGTTCTTACCGATGACGACGGTATGTTCATTTTGCCAGAGATAAAAACGGATGGTGGCTTCGGGACAGCTTTCCATCAAATGTTTTTCTAAGGCGAGATTATAATGCGGGTTATGATTCAAGGATGTGTAGTATTCAAGTTTCATTTTATTCACCTGTTCAAATTATAGCAAAAGCACTGAACTATTCGTAGGGAAAACAATGTGCTAAACTGTTTTCAGGTGAAAATATGAAAGAACTGCTTTTTTTTGAACTTAAGAATTGTCCGTATTGCATTCGTGCAAACAAATATTTAAATGAATTGATGGAAGATCCCAAGTACCAAGCCATCTCGATTCGTAAGATTGATGAAGCTAAAGAAAAAGCCTTAGCCAATCAATACGATTATTACTTGGTCCCAACATTCTATTACCAAGAAGAGAAATTGTTTGAAGGCATCATGCGTAAGGAAGATGTGCAAAAGGTATTGGATACCGTACTGGCAAAATAAAAAGGCGTGAGCCTTTTTTTACAAGATAAGAATGAAATATAAGAGGGAAACCAACATGGGGATGAATAGATTATCAATTCCATGAGGGGAAATCGCCTCAACCAAAGTAGCGACTAAAGCAAGGCTACCGATGTGCATCCAGTTAAAACTTTGATAAACGAATAATTGATAGATGCCAATCACAAGCATCGACGTGATAAACATGGCGAAGCTGCCTTCAAGGGTTTTATGACCTTTGAAGATGGTATACGGATGTTTTCCAAAGAACTGACCAATGATCGCCGCAACGCCATCCCCATAAGCCATGACCAACAAACCAACGCCCCCTACGATGTGTAGGTTTGGAAGGTGGAAGGTCAAAGCTGTAATCAAAAGAAAGGCGATGGCATAATGAATCGTACCCCAGTTGGAATGACGACGTTTCGTGTTGATTGCAGGTATCCAATTGTAAACGACATTTAAACTGTTGAAGATGATGAAGAAGACCGGTGCGACCAATGCCAAGCGGTAATCTTTAATCAACCATGTCGCGAGCAGCCACCAATTTGCGACCATGATATGCGCGAAAGTTCGACTCATCTCATAAGGTAAATGGGTTAGTCGAGTAGCGATGCCAATGATGAGACCGATGTAGAGCATCGATACGAAAAGACCAAGTATACTTTCCAAAATAAACCTCCATTATGTCTCACTTAAGTGTAAAATCGAGCTAATTATATATTCATTTTAATAAAAGTACAAGGTTTAGTGAACTTGATAAAGTTCGATGATGAAACTGAGCTCCGTCTCAAGCGTATCTTTTAGCTTTAATCGATCTAAGGCAGCGGGACTGGTTTTAAAGCGATAAGGGGTCATGGTCAGCAGATTTTGAATCATATCACCATTGTCTAAGAACAAATCATGATTGAGTATTTTGGATGTGATCAAATGGAAACGTGGATCATCGATGGTGTTGGATGGATTCAATCGAACTTCATCGTAAAGGACTTCCTTTAAACCATAAAGATGTCGCGGACCTGGATTGACGGTGATAAAGTAGCCATCCGCTTTGACAATGCGATAGACCTCATCAAGGTTGTAAGGCGCAAAGATGCATAAAGCTCCATCCATGCTTTTATCCATGAGTGGCGTTTCTGCGATGCTTGCGCAGAAGTACGTGACACTTGATGACTTGCTTGCGATTTTAAGGGCGGCTTTAGAGAGGTCCAAGCCAATCCACTGAGTTTGGGATTTTGCCAATGCGTTGGTGTAATAGCCTTCGCCACAGCCTAAGTCGACACAATGATTAAGTTTTAATTGATCAAAGATTTCAATTAGGGCATCCCTTAGAAAGGCATAGTAACCGGCTTCTAAGAACATGTGACGCGCCTTGATCATGTCGGGATGATCCCCTAAAGTACGTGTACTGTTGGATACGAAAAGGTTGGTGTAACCTTGTTTGGAAATATCAAAACAGTGTTTGTTTAGACAGACCCAGCTGTGTTCATTTTGAGTGAGTTGTGCATTGCAATGAGGGCATTTGAACATGATGCTTAATTTTATCATAGATGACAAAGTTTGACACTTTGTTTATACTGAAGGGGAGGTGTGAATATGAAATTTGTATCATGGAATGTGAATGGGATAAGAGCCATTTTTAATAAGGGTTTTGAAGAAATCTTCAACAGTTTCGATGCGGACTTCTTTTGTCTTCAAGAGACAAAGATGCAGGAAGGTCAGTTTGATTTCAGTCCAGCAGGTTATGTGAAGTATTTCAATTATGCAGAGAAGAAGGGCTACTCTGGAACAGCGATTTATACACGTCATGAGCCGATGTCGGTTCGTTACGGCATCAATATCGATGAACACGATCATGAAGGTCGTGTCGTGACTTTGGAGTATGAGCGTTTCTTTTTGGTCTGTGTTTATACACCCAATGCGCAAGAGGAACTCAGACGTTTGAGTTATCGTATGGATTGGGAAGATGCGTTCAGAGCGTATTTGGTTGAATTGGATCAATTCAAACCCGTCATCTTATGTGGTGATTTGAATGTGGCGCATGAAGAAATCGACCTTAAGAATCCGAAGACCAATCGTAAGAATCCAGGGTTCTCGGATGAAGAAAGAGCGAAGTTCACGGAATTGTTAAGTGCTGGTTTCATCGATACCTTTAGAACACTTTATCCTGAAAAGGTTCAGTATTCATGGTGGTCGTATCGTATGCGTGCTCGTGAAAACAATACGGGATGGAGAATCGACTACTTTGTCATTTCAGAACGTTTGAAAGCGGAGTTAAAGGAAGCCTTGATTCATGACGATGTATTTGGATCGGACCATTGTCCTGTGTCCATTGAGGTGTTCTAATGTTTGAAGAAATCGTACCGGAGTACAGTTTGAATGAACAGGAAGTATTGGATATCAAGGCAAGTAAAGCGCCTAAGAAACAATACTGTCCTTATTTTGAGGAATGTGGTGGCTGTCAATTATTAAGTTGGGACTATGCCAAGCAGGTCGAATGGAAAAAAGCCAAGCTTGCAGAGACCTTTAAACGCGACTTGCCTTTCATTGAAGCTGAAAGCATCACAGCGTATCGACATAAGAATAATTTTTCGTATAAACAAGATAAACTAAATATTATCGCAGGGTATTTCAAACCGAAATCCCATCGTTTGATGAACATCAAACACTGTTTGATTCAAGATCCGATTGCCGAGAAGGTCTTCTTGGACATCAAAGAAATCATGCGTAAGACACGCATTCTTCCTTATGATGAGACAAAAGGTGAAGGTGTGCTCAGACATGCTTTGGTGCGCGTATCCAATGCGACGAAAGAAGTCATGCTTACCTTGGTTGTTGGACAAAGTCCGTATCCTGGCCGTAAGAACTTCATCCAAGCGATTCGGAATGCACATCCAGAAATCACGACGATCATTGAGAATGTACATCCTGAAAAGAGTCCTTATCTTTTGGGTAAGAAGGATAGTGTGGTGTTTGGACGTGGAACCATTGAGGAACATCTCTTAAACAAAACCTTCTTCTTACAATCCCGTACCTTCTTCCAAGTCCATGTGCCCCAAGCTGAGAAACTCTTTAGTGAGATGATGAAGCGCAGCGCTTTCAGTCAAGATGATGTGGTGGTGGATGCCTATGCAGGGGTTGGCGTCATTGGAATGTTGGTGGCGGATAAAGTCAAAGCGGTGATCAGTGTTGAAAGCAATCCGGATTCCATTGCCGTTGGCCAAAAGAATGCGAAGTATAACCAACTCGATAACATGCGTTTCATTAAAGCCGATGCGACGCAATGGATTCAAGAAACTAAAGAAGCATTCAATGTCCTGATCATGGATCCTCCACGTTCAGGCGCAGGAGAAGGCTTCATGATTGAGGTTTTGAAGAAAGCTCCGAAGAAGATCATCTATATTTCGTGTAATCCGTTGACACAAGTTCAAGATATCCGTATCTTGGGTAAACGTTATGTCGTTAAGGATAATTTCGGGATTGATTTATTTCCACAGACCGTTCATGTGGAATCGGTATTGATTCTAGAGCGAGTATAATCAAAAAGTTCCAGACATCTCATATGTTTGGAACTTTTCTTAACAATGTTTGAATTCGTTAAAATGAATAACAATGCAGTATTTGGTGATGCGTGTGGCAAGAACCAGCAAAAGCTCAGCTAAACTTAATAATATGAGACTAATGACTAGAAACAGATAGGTATGATCGATCAAATAGAGAGAAATATCTGCATTGCGAAACCCTCGTCCCCAGTTTAATTGCAAACAAACGATAAGTGTACTAGAAATCAAAGCTTACAGAGACGTTTTGACCCTGTATATAGGCAACACTATACTCGATGACATTGCCATCCAATCCATAGGCAGAAGTATCCAATTTGAAGCCAGGTGAGCCAGCTTCAATCTTGAAATGCTCGCAAAGTTCATCGCTTAAAACAACTGCATGAATGGTGCGCTTGGCATAATCGACGACATTATTTGGATGCGTACTGAGAAGCTCTGAGATGGATGTTTTTGTGGTATCCAGATGTTCAAGTTCTGGGAATAAACTAAGCGGTCGGTAGAACTCGAAATAGAACAGAACTTGATCATCTCCTTTATAGAGACGCTTAATCATCATATATCTCGAATCTTTCTCACTATTCAAGGCATCGAGCAGTTGTTCCTGGCATGTGATGATTTTATGTTCAAGTTCAACTTTGCTGGGCTGAAGACCAGATAATCTGATTTTCTCACTGAGTGGTTTTAAGGAAGCCAATAAACCATAATGAAAATCTTTATGTTTGACAAAACTTCCTTTGCCTTTTTGACGATAAATCAAATGCTCATCTAAAAGTTGCTTATAAGCTTGACGAATGACAGGTCGTGAAAGTCCGAATGCGACACGGTACTCTTCTTCAGTGGGTAGTTTTTCGCCATTTCTCAGTTTACCGCTTAAAATCGCTTCTTTGATGTATCGATACAATTGTTGGTGCAAAGGAATCGGGCTGTTTTTGTCTAGATTTAAGTTACTTAACATCGTCTTTCTCCTTTGCGATGATTTCAAGAATGTGTCTCTCACCCGGGAAATAAGAAATACGGCTGAAGTAGGTCTCTCCGTTTTCATCCATCATATTCATGAAATAACGAAAACTAGCGGATTTACGTTGAACTTCTAAGATGTCTGCGAGGCTGTCATCGAGAATCACCACATTGATGGATGTATCAACGATATACTTCACATCGGGATAATAGGACATCAGTGCCTTGGTGAGACCGATATTCTCTTGGTAAATTTCATCAAAATTGGGGAATTTGTTTTGGGGGACATAGAAGTACTCCAAGTATACTGGAATGTGTGAGGCTTTACGGATGCGTTTGATGCAGTAGACATTGGAATCCATTTCACGAATGCCATAAG
>JBLJAX010000027.1:0-2765 GCA_047637795.1 Erysipelotrichaceae bacterium
CACAGTTCGCACAACTTAGACCTTCGAGTGTCGCTTCGATTTGGATCGCTTTAGATGCGTGTTTATCGATCACATCCACATCCGGCTCATGTTTATGCACGATGGATTTGACCTGTTCAAAAAGCTCACGTTCATCGTGATTTATCGTGGTTTTCAGACGCAAAGTCTTTGTCACTAGATTTATGTTCGCCTCTACCCCTTCTAGGGCATTGACTTCTTTTTCAATTTTGGCTGAACAGTTGGCACAGTCCAAGCCTTCTAATAGAATTTCTTTTTCCATAGTGATGCTTTCTACTCGGTGATGTGTTCCATACCGATATCAAAGATCTGCTTAATGTGTTCATCTTTGAGGGAGTAATACACAACTTTTCCTTCCCTGCGATTCTTGACCAAATTAACTTGTTTCAAGGAACGGAGTTGGTGGGAGATTGCAGATTGGGTCATGTTTAAAAGATACGCGATGTCACAAACACACATCTCACGATCTTCTAGAGCCCAAAGGATGCGAATGCGTGTGGAATCTCCAAACACCTTAAAGAACTCTGCTAAATCAAAGAGCTTTTCATCTTGGGGCATTTGTTTCTGTGCAGATTCCACCACATCACGGTGGATGACATCACAATCACAGACTTCAATACGTTCTTTATCTGTCATGTTTCCTCCAACGAATGAACACTTGAGCAATCATTCATATATAATATAGCACTTTTCACAGGAATATCAATACTCATATGAGCGTTTGCTCATATAAAAACCAAGCTCATCGAGTGGCTTGGCTTCGGTGTGTGACCATTAACAAGTGCAAAACAAGTTCATCATCAATGATTTCCGCAAGAATACGATAATCGCCAACGCGATATCGCCATGACCCTTTGTAGTTTATGGATAGAAATAATGTATTAATGACCGTTTCCAATCGATGGTGTCTTGATGTTATAGAGTTCTGACAGAATGATCATTAAGACAATCACAACTAAAATCAAAGGATAAAAGATGGATAAGTCAAATAGGTTAAACAAGAAACCTAAGCCTGCCGTAATGATCATCCCTCCCCCATACGCAATGCCTACCTGATAGCCAATCAATCGTGTGGCTAAGTCTTCCTTAAAACGACGTGGTGTTTCATGCATCATGGCTGGGTATAACGGTGCTAAGCCTAAGCCCATTAAAATCATACCCAAACGAAGAAACATGACATCTTCCGCAACAAACATCAATAATAAACCACCCGATACAATAAACAATCCCAATCGAATCAAGCCACGATTGCCCAGTCGAACCGCCACAAAACCAGACAAGAAACGTCCCACCATGATGGATCCATAGTATAAGGCAACCAAATAACCGGATACACTCGCAGCTAAACCCATCTTTTCAATCAAATAACTGTTCGACCATAAACCAATGCTCAACTCTGCCCCCACATAAAGGAAGAACAATGCCATTCCAAACAACATTCTTGAATCAAAAGCACTTCGTGTTTTTGGCTTGTTTCGTGTTTCATGATCATCATGAAGCCAAAAGCCAAGACTAAATAAGAGGATGAGCGCAATTACGAACTGAGCACTCCCTAAACTCAAATAACCCATCGACCAAGCCCCTGAGGTGCTGATGACACGCGTCATCAGTGCTGGGCCAATCGTTGCCCCTACCGCCCAACAACCGTGTAACCATGACATGTGACGTGCATTATAGTGCTTTGCCACATAGGCATTCAAGAGTGCATCAACCGCTCCTTGACCAATACCCAAACCAATACTAAACAGAATCAAACCCCAATAGGACGTAACGGTAGAGATACCTAACAATGAAGAAGAGGTCAATAAAGCACTCGCAAACGCAAGCTTACCAACACCATATTTCTCACCTAGATGCGCACTCATCAAACTTGATAAGGCCGATAAAGGAAGAGTAATGAAAAGAATGAAACCTGCATAATGAATGGGCACACCAAAGTCCAGACGCATAAGTGGCCAGCCAATTCCTAAAGCCCCATCGGGTAAGCCTAAACTGATGAAACCAAGATAGATGATGCCCAAAAGAATGCGAGTTTTGGTCGATGTGGAAAAGTTCATGTCTAAAGTATCCCTAAATTGATTTCTTTTTGCAAGTCATTCTCGTTTTCTAGTCATTGCATAAGTTTCTCTTAAAGGAATTTGGTATAATATAAACATAAGGAGAATACAAACATAATGAAAAAAGAATTACTCGAACAAGCTTTAGATCAAATTAATTTTGAATTCGAATCCAGTTATTTATACCTTTCCATGTCCACATGGGCAGCAGACAATGGCTACCCAGGTACAGCGAAATGGATGGATAAACAAGCTGAAGAAGAAATCAGTCACGGTAAGAAGATGATGCATTTCTTGCAAGAAGTCAATGAACGCGTTCTCTTGAAGCCGATCGCAGCTGTCCCAACGGATTTCCCAGGTTTCATGGATCTCTTCAAACTTTCCCTCGAACATGAAAAGAAAGTAACAACTCGCATCAATGCTTTATATGAAGCGGCATTAGCAGAAAAGAACTATCCAATGGCGAACCTCTACAATTGGTTCATCGATGAACAATTGGAAGAAGAATCCACATTGGTTGACATCATCACGCGCTTAGAAAAGGTTCCGACACCAATCGGCATCATGATGATGGATGATCGTCTAGGCAGTCGTTAATCAAACATAGAAAATACCGGAAAACATCCGGTATTTTTTTAGAATTCATAATAGAGATCCAACATGTGTGACTTCTTATCAATCACGATAGCA
>JBLJAX010000028.1:0-4330 GCA_047637795.1 Erysipelotrichaceae bacterium
TGGTTTTGGTTATGATCCCATCTTTCTTCCTGAAAACCATCGCTTGACCTATGCTGAGATGGATTTGAACACAAAAAATACTTTAAGTCATCGTGGTCAAGCCTTTCGTAAAGTCATTGCTTACCTAGAAAGTCGAGCTGAATATGAAAAATAGAAGTCTGGCCCTGATCTTTGGTTTGAGTATTTGGATCGTGATCATCTTGGGTGTCATCCATATCAGTTCATTGGATAAAGCCTTTTATCGTGAACAATACCAAAAAAATGAAGTTGCCGAAAACATTGGCATCAATGAAGTGGATTTAACCAAAGCCACCTCGGTTCTTTTGGAATACCTTGAAGGTAAACGAGCGGATTTGACGGTATTTGCCACGATTAATGGGGAATACAAAGAAGTTTTCAATACCAAAGAGAAAGATCATATGATCGATGTCCAAGTTTTGTTTGTCAAAACGATTTGGATTCGCAACATCGCCTTTGGCTTATTGCTTATTGTGGGTGCTTATCTCGGTTTCACAAAGAAAAAAGAATCGATCGATATCTTATCCAGAGGCTTCAAAGAAGCTTCCATGGTTTTGGGTGTTGTGTTTGTTTTCATTGTGATTTATGCCATCTTGGACTTTCAAAATTTCTGGATTCTCTTTCATAAATTGTTATTTTCGAATGACCTATGGTTGCTTAATCCGTATACGGATAATCTGATCTTGATGGTTCCACTGCCATTCTTCTTTAGTTTGGTGAGTTTGATTCTCTTCAGATCATTGATGGCTTTAGGCTTTGTGTTCACCTTGGATTGGGGCTTGACCCATCAAGGCTATGATCATCGTTTCCTAAAATGGTTTGCCCTGATCACCATGACCATCGATCATGTCGGACACTTCTTATTTCCGGAATACATCGAATTAAGGGTGATTGGTCGTTTGGCTTTTCCTATTTTTGCCTATCTCTTCGCACTGACCTATCGCTACACATCGAATCGCAAACGATTGCTGATTCAGATGAGCATCGCGGCACTTTTGACACAAGGCTTGCTTTACTTGACGAATGTCAATGAGTTGGTCAATATCTTCTTCCTCTTCATGTTGGGATGGTTGGCCTTTGATGCCTTGGATAAAGGGCGTGTTTGGTTGATTATTGTGATTGGGGGCTTAGCGGATATTTTGGAGGTGGATTATGGTATGTATGGGATTGCAGTTCTAACCATGTTTTATTTCTATCATGAACAACGAAACAAGCAGATGTTGGGTTACATAATCATCAGCTTGATGTTTGTTTTACTTCCGTTCTTATCAGCAGACACATGGCCACTGATTCCACGTATCCTCAATGATTTCTTTGGTTTCTATTGGCGATATTTCATTCAAGCCTTATCCATCTTGGCATTGGCGTTATTGTTCTTTTATAACAAGAAGAAACCAGAGGCTTATTCAAATAAGCACTTGGCCTTTGTCGAGAAGTACTTCTTCTATGTTTATTATGCCGTTCATCTTGCCTTATTGGGCTTATTAAGAGGTATCCTATGATCCATATCGTCCTATTTCAACCTGAGATTCCACAGAACACAGGCAATATCATGCGAACCTGTGCGGCAACCGATACACGTCTTCACATCATCAAACCCATGGGTTTCAAATTGGATGATAAGAGCGTGCGTCGCAGTGGCATGGATTATCGTGACATGGTCGAGGCTGAAGTGTATGAAGATTATGAGGATTTCAGTGCGAAGAACACAGGCCGTTATTTCTTCATCACGCGTTATGGTCAAAAAGCACCTTCGGATGTCATATTTAAAGATGTGAATGAGGATATTTATCTAATCTTTGGACGTGAGAGCACAGGCATTCCCAAGGCGATACTCAGACCCCATCTTGAAGATTGTCTACGTTTACCGATGGTAGCGGATGCGCGAAGTTTGAATCTAAGCAATACCGTTGCGATTGTTGTCTATGAAGTCTTACGTCAATTGGATTATCCAGGTTTATCCCCGGTTGAGGTTTTGAAAGGGGAAGATTGGCTGAGTCATGACTAGTTTCAATCGTTGGTTGAATCATCCCAACCATCGTCTGTTTGTCTTTGTCTTGGTTCTGTTTATCAGTTCTTGGTTTGTGGTGCTTCCACAAGTTCGCTTAGGTCTGTTTCTACTCGACATCAAAGGCGTTCCACAAGTAGCCAATCTCAGTCAAATCAAAGATCTAACGTGGACCACACGTTTGGTGGCCAATGCTTTGGATCATGGTTTCAACTTAAAACTGTTCACCACAAGTATCCGTGGCATCGATTTGGTTTTTTGGACACTCTTGATTTTGTTTGCATGGTCTAAATCAGGTTTCTTGACCTGGGTTTATCAAAGCGCACTTGTTTTGCAAGTTTTTATCAATCTACTTTTCATGCTTCGCTTCTGGCAATTGAGTGCTGCGACGAATCCAACAGCGGCTTTGGCTTGGCTTTCTCAATTGGGCTATCTCCATGTGATCTTTGGTTCCATCAGTCTTTTGCTTCTGGCACTTGGCTTTATTTGGATGCTCATCAAGTTGGATGCGAATGCGTTGCACGAAGATGAAGAAGTCTAGTATAATGAAACGCGAGGTAAGATCATGTTGGAGAGCGTAAGCGATTATATTGCGACAGGGGTACTGATTGTTCTGTTGATTGGGACATTGGCTTTTGTCTTACGGATGTTCCTCCATCATCGAACCAAACGATTGATTGAAGAAGAAATAGAATACTATCAAGAATGGTAAAAGGAGGACATTGATGTTTACCAAAGCGATTCATTCGAATAATGCCCCGAAGGCGATCGGACCTTATTCACCAGCCGTCAAACTCGGCGATTTTGTATATTTATCTGGACAACTTCCTGTTGACCCAGAAACAGGCTCCATCGTAGAAGGTGGCGTACAGGAACAAGCCTATCAAGTTCTTAAGAACATGGAAGCTCTCTTGGCTGAAATGAACTTGGAAATGCGTCATATCGTGAAGACAACGGTCTACATGAGTGATTTATCTGGATTTGAGCTCATGAACGAGATCTATTTCACGTATTTTGCGGATCCTTATCCTGCACGTACAACCGTTGAAGTCAAAGCTTTACCAAAGGGTGCTTTGATTGAAATCGAAGCAATCGTTATCGATACGCTCCTTTATGAACAACAGTTTGCTCAACAACATAATCATGGTGAAGGCTGTGGTTGTGGCGATGGTGGCTGTGGATGTGGTGATGAAGCTTGTGGCGAAGGCTGCAGCTGTGGTAGTGAAGAAGAAACGTGTAATGATGGGACATGTTGCGGCTAATAGCCGCTTTTTTATTTAGGAAAACATTGGAATTTTACATAGAATAGGGTATGCTTCACACCATCAAAGTCATCCGATACAACGTCAAGAATAAATGCACTGAGCTCTGGGCTGAGAACTGGATTCAAGTCAAAAAGAAACCACTGGTACTTTTAGAGGATTATTGCAGTAATTATGGTTTGAGTGTTTCGGGAAGCCAAGGTGCGATTCGCAAACATCTCAATATCCTACACAAGGTGCCTATTTTGGTTCATCCCGTATTGCAATGTTACTTTCTGCCCACAATGGCGCCTCATCACAATGATTGCGTATTTATCAATGCGAAACGAATTTGCAGCTTCAAAGCCGTAGCCTGTGATACCATGATTGTTTTTGATGATCAAACAAGCATCGTTGTAAAATTGGGTGTTCGTGCCATCAAGAAACAGGTTGAGCGTGCACAACGCATGGCCTTACACATCCAACAGCAGTATCAGCTGGACCACTTAAGTCTTGAATCTTCTATGAACACAGGTATAATGAGAATATTGAACTAAAATAAAATGAAAAATCCTCTCTACAAACACATCAAAACAACACTCGTCATTACGATATCTGCAATCATTGCTGCCATAAACATCAATGTATTTGTTTATTCTGGCAATTTCTTTCCAGGCGGTTTTTCTGGGATTTCCGTCTTGATCAATCGTTTGGGACTTCAATATTGGAATATCGATATTCCTTATGGAATCCTCTATATTCTTTTAAACATCTTCCCAACCATCTTGGTCTTTAAGTATATTGGGAAACGTTTCACCCTCTATTCCATTTTACATTTCACCTTGGTCAGTATCTTCACGCTCATCCTGCCGATGGTCAAGTTGGAGTATGACATCATCCTCATCACCATCTTTGGGGGGATCTTTGCTGGAATCAGCGTCGTCTTGGCCTTGATGCAAAACGCATCGGGGGGTGGTACGGATTTCATTGCCATCTATGCATCCAACCGCTATCGCAAACCCATCTTCAACTACATCATGTATGGCAATTTGGTCATTCTTTC
>JBLJAX010000029.1:0-2532 GCA_047637795.1 Erysipelotrichaceae bacterium
AGCTTCCAGATCAAAAGTTTTACTAACAGCTACGATTTCATGGAGATTAGGATATTTATTACGGTATTCCTGATGGTTCATATTTACCTCGGGTTCATGTTAAACTAGGAATAGAGGACTACATAATGCAAAAATCATCCATCCATTCCGTTGTTTATCAAATCTGGCCACGATCATTCATGGATTCCAATGATGATGGCATCGGTGATATTAAGGGAATCTTAAGTCGTTTAGACCATGTCAAGCAACTTGGAGCGAATCAAATCTGGTTGAGTCCAGTGTATCAATCTCCAAATCACGATTATGGATACGATGTTCAAGATTATTATAGCATACAGCCTGAATTTGGGACGATGGCTGACATGGATGAGCTGATACGAGCGTGTCATGAACGCGGTATTGAATTGATCATGGATTTGGTTGCGAATCATACTTCGGATCAACATCCGTGGTTTCAAGCTGCTTTACGTGATGTAAATTCTAAATATCGTGATTATTACTTTTTTAGAGAAGGTAAGCAAAACAAAGAACCGAATAATTGGATCAGTTTATTTGGTGGCAGTGCTTGGACAAAAGTAGCAGGCGAAGAGAATCGTTATTATTTGAGTTTGTTCACACCGAATCAATGTGATTTGAATTGGCGCAATCCAGAACTGCGTACTGAAATTCATAAAATCATGCATTTTTGGCTGGATAAAGGGATTGATGGCTTCCGCATGGATGTCATCAATATGATCAGTAAGGTTCCTGATTTAGTCGACAAAAATCCACACAAAAAAGGTTATCAATTTGCGGATGAACTTATTATTTCACGACCAGAGAGTTTTGATTATTTGATGGAAATGTATGATAAGGTCATGCTTGATAAGAGAGGCTTGTTTATTGGTGAAGGTGTCTTGATCAATCCCATGAGTGCAAAACGCTATAGCGGTAAAGATACCAAGATGTTGGATTTGATGTTTCATTTTGATACGGTATTGATTGGATGTGGACCTTTAGGAAAATATGATTTCAGAAAATTCTATCGCTGGACGATCAAGGAATTTAAGGCTATTTATTTCAAGTGGCAACTGGCTTCACTCAATGATGCTTTCTACTTAGGAAATTTTCTATCGAATCATGATAATGGAAGAGCGGTTTCGCGTTTTGGTGATGAGAAGAAATATCATCGAGAAAGTGCAAAAGCTCTGAATCTTCTTACTTTGATGAGTAGGGGAACACCATTTATCTATCAAGGTGAAGAGATTGGAATGACAAATCTAAAACTTGAACAAGAGGATTGGCGTGATTTCGAAGCCATCAATGATTATGTCGTTTTACAAGAAATGATGCATCTGCCTAAATTTTTTGCGAAAAAGATCGTTCAGAAGATGACACGTGATAATGCACGGACACCGATGCAGTGGACAAATGAAGTCTATGCTGGTTTTTCGAAGTCGAAACCATGGATCAAAGTGAATCCCAATAAGAATGATATCAACGTCTTAGATCAAGTAAGTGATGAGGATTCGATTCTTGCATTTACTAAACAAGCGATTGAGCTCTATAAATCAGATGAAACCTTTGCCTTTGGCGATGTTCGTCCATATTTGATTAAACATCCTGAACTACTCGCTTTTGAACGGGTTGGATTGCAACACTATCTCGTTTTAATCAATCTTTCGAAACATAACATTCATTTTCCAGTCGCGGAGAACGTTCTTGATTGTGAATGTCTCATCAGTAATTATTCACTGACGCCTTTGATGGCAAAGATGGTCTTTAGACCCTTTGAGGCGCGTGTCTACCGAGTCAAATGAGTAGACTTTAAGACCAAATTCGAACACAATAAGAAAAAAGGAGATCCTATGTTACAAATTAATGATTTAGCACCTGATTTCAGCTTAGTGAATCAAAAAGGTGAAACACGCCGTTTAAGTGATTATCGAGGACAATATGTCGTTCTTTATTTCTACCCAAAGGACAACACACCTGGCTGTACGACACAGGCTTGTACCTATCGTGATGCGATGCCTTTGTATGAGAAGAATAACATCAAGGTTTTTGGCATCAGTAAAGATGGCACAAAGAGTCATCAAAAATTTGAACAAGATTTTGAATTGAATTTTGACATCCTAAGCGATGAAGAGTTGGAAGTCATCACGGCTTATGATGTTTGGAAAGAGAAGAACATGTATGGGAAGCAGGTGTTTGGGGTTCAACGTTCGACCTTCGTCGTCGATCCTGAGGGTAAGATCGCACATGTCTTCATCAAAGTGGATCCAAAACTGGATTCAGAGCTTGTATTGAAAGCAATTTTAGGCTAATCCATTGGGGTTAGCTTTTTATTCGCTCTTCTAATTCAGCCATTATTTTAGTATAATTTATTATTGAGGAATGGAGGATTTCCATGTTTTTAAAACGAATTGAAATACAGGGGTTTAAGTCCTTCGCAGATCGTGTCAATATCAGTTTTGACCATCCTGTAACGGGTGTCGTAGGACCAAATGGATGTGGTAAAAGCAATATCGTTGATGCGATTCGTTGGGTCTT
>JBLJAX010000030.1:0-2177 GCA_047637795.1 Erysipelotrichaceae bacterium
AGATAGTGTGTTAGATTGGTTAGAGAATTTGATGCAATTGGATGCTCGTGAAATCGAGTTCTTGGATGCATTTAGTGGAAAAAGTTATCGTCCAGATCTTCTGTTTGATTCTAAGGAACGATTGGATCGGATCAGTGTACATCCGATGGCTCTTTGGAAGTGTTCGCAAAAGTAGAATTGGACGTACATTCAAAGGAATGAATTGATCATCAATACTGAAAGGTAAACCTAAAATGAGAGTGAACACCCATATCAAGCTTTTTGACACCATTGCGGAACCTTATGCTTGGTTCTATGGGTATCAACGTAAGCACTATAAGCGTGTGATCGAAGCCATGGCATTGAAACCTCATTCCAAGATATTGGATTTAGGTGCGGGGACCGGTGCAATGGCCTCACTTTTGAGTGTTGATCATGACATCTTGGCAGTGGATGGAAGTAAAGCGATGGTCAATGTGATTGGGCGATTGAATCCAAACATGAAGGTGGAACAGTTAGACATCACACAGACCTTGCCTTATGCCAATAAGCAGTTTGATGTGGCACTTATGAGTTTTGTTCTACATGGTTTGAAGGCTAAGGATCGTCTTCATGTCTTGAGTGAAATGAAGCGCGTAGCGGATGTCGTCATCGTGTATGATTATTACGGGAAACGTCATTTCTTTACGGATATCGTGGAGTTCATCGAACAAGGGGATTACTTCAACTTTATGAAGCAGTTCAAAGGCGAGTTCAGGTCTTTCTTTCCTGAACATGCTATTTTCCCAATCAATTCGGGTTCAGCCTTATACATCGGAGGTTTCAATGAAGATACTCTTATCGCCCAGCAAGACTCAAAGTGATATAAAAGTCCAAACGAAGCTCACAGAGCCTCGTTTAAAGCAGGAAGTGTTGGAGATAAGGTCTTGGCTTCAAGCTTTGGATAAAGAAACAATAAGCTCCATGATGAAGATCAAAGGGGAGCTCTTGGATTCAACCTTTGATCAAATTCAAAAGAAACGACCTCAAAGTTTAGCCATGATGGATGTGTACCAAGGAGTGGCGTTTGATGCCTTGGACTTGAACAGTTTAAGTGATGAAGAGCTTGATTTCGCACAGAAACATCTGCGTGTTCTTTCGGCGTATTGGGGCATGCTTAGACCTTTGGACAAGATTCATAATTATCGTTTGGATTTCACGATGCATCACAAAGACATCCATCTCTTAAAGCTCTGGAAGGACAAGATCGTTAAAGAACTTGAGCGAGAGGATTGGATTTTGGATCTCAGCTCTAAGGAGTTTTCGCAGCTTGTCAAAGCATTGCAAGATAAGCTTCATCGTGTAGAGTTCTATGAAGAGGTCGATGGTGAACTTAAAATCATCAGTTCCTTTGCGAAACAAGCACGTGGTACTTTAGCGCGTTGGTGCATTCAGAAGCAAATAAAGCATCCTAATGAAATTCAAACATTTACAGGCATGAACTATCGTTATCGTCCGGATCTTTCCAGCAAGGATTTATCTGTATTCACACGGTGAGTTCGGACGAACTCATCAATCATCACGGAATTCTCGATAAAGTAATTATTAATATACTTAAGTTTAACCCTCTATTATGAAAAGCATGAATCTATGCTAAGATGAAATCAATAAGATTCATATTTCATCATCTAAACAAGGGGGGTTTTTATGTATTCACTTTATTGTCGAATCTATCAATTCGTTTTTAGACTGGTATCCACCATTTTACCCTTTAGAAAGCCCGAGATCATTAAAAGTACTGTTGAGTTGCCTGCGGTAGCCAAGAAAATTGGTTTGAAGCATCTGTTGATCATTACTGACTCTGTCATATCAAGCTTGGGTCTAATGGATGAGATGATGAAAGCATTTGAAGAACAAGGAGTGAAATGGACACTCTATGATAAGACCGTAGCCAATCCGACCATTGATAACATCGAAGAAGCCCTACAAATCTACATCAAAAATCAATGTGATGGACTTGTGGCCTTTGGAGGTGGTTCGTCCATTGACTGTGCAAAAGGTGTTGCGGCAAGAGTCGCAAGACCACATAAAACGATTCCACAAATGAAGGGTGTCTTGAAAGTATTGTGTAAAACACCCATCCTCTTTGCCGTCCCAACCACTTCGGGGACAGGCAGTGAAGCAACCTTAGCCGCAGTCATCACCAACAGTAAAACGCA
>JBLJAX010000031.1:0-12668 GCA_047637795.1 Erysipelotrichaceae bacterium
CGATGGGATATTGATATACATCCTTCATTTCAATTAAAAAATCATACACAGCCTGTGCACCTGCCGCAATGCCACAGGTTCCCATTCCGATCAAAATACGATGCGTGATTTGACCATCTTCCACACGCATTTTTTGAAGGGTCGTAGCTTTGATCGTATTCAATTGTTTCACATCAAGCATTGAGTTCACCTTGAGCTTTCATCTCATGTTCATGCATGAGTTCACGGATTTTAAATTCTAAATTCGGATTATGAATGGCATCCGCATACACCACGCCATCCAAGAGTGCAACGGGAGCCAAACCACACGCACCTAAGCATCGCGTGGTATCCAAGGAGAACAATCCATCCGCACTGGTTTGGTTGAGTTCCGCATTCGTCAGTGCTTGAAACTTTGCGATCAAGGCTTGAGCACCCTTCACATAACAAGCCGTACCCATGCAGATGCTTAAAACATGTTTACCCTTTGGCTTCAAACTGAACTGAGCATAGAAACTCACCACGCCATAGATTTCTGCGACAGGTTTGTGACATGCGCTGGCAATCATCGGCAAAGCTTCGACCGGAATATAGCCACAGGCGCGCTGAATGTCATGTAGGATAAGCTTCACGGGTCCTTCTTTATTTTGGTGTTGCTCAATGATGCGAGCAATCGCGTCAAGACTTGTTTGATTGAGGTGTTCCATTGTCTTTTCTCACTTGTTAATTTATTAACATATAATGCTGGAGCTAGTATATCATATACTTGTTATTTTTTTAACAATCTTTTTCGTAATTTTTTCCTTTTATTAAAAAGGATAAATGTTATCATTGTACTTAAGTAAATCTCATGCCAAACATCGAAACCCTTCGTCAAATTGCATCGCTCAACCAGAGTGCAAAACAGATCATCAATCGTAACCCTCAAGAAGCCTTGGCCCTCGCCAATGAGGCTTTAATCTTGGCCCTCGATGCCCAAGATCCAACCAGCATTTGTTCGAGTCATTATTTCGTTGGCATTGGAAAATGGCGCTTAGGTCAACTCAACGATGCCATCACTTCCCTTCAGGAAGCCGACATCATCAACAAGTATCTTGAACAACCCATTCATGAAGTTGAGATCCTGAACACCCTTGGCAACATCTATCTTGATTTGCAAATCTATGACCTTGCGTTCACCTATTATCAATTGGGTTATCACAAAGCTCAACACCAAAACGATCCCAGAATGATTGCGACGCTTTTAAGCAACATCGGTGAGATATATCTTGAATTGAATGATTACGAAGCCGCTCTCGATCATTACCATTTGAGTTTGGAAGGATTGAAAGACGTCGATGATAAAGATCGCATCATCTACCCCATTTCAAACATTGGGGCGGTTTATCTTGCCCAAGGCAAATATGATTTGGCTAAGGAATACACGCTTCAAGCCCTTGAGCTTAGTCGTTTCTATAACGATAAGATCATCGAATCGCTCTCCCTTAAATTTCTCGGCATCTTGGAGAAAAAGAACTTCAATTATCGCTTAGCTGAAGATTATCTCGATCAAAGTCTGACGCTTTACAGCCAAACCCAAGAACTGCTCTTTTCAACCGATGTGCTCTTTGAGCTCCATGATCTCTATACGGAACAAAACAAGATCCAACAAGCTTTGATCTATCTCAGTGAAGCCATCATGATTGGGGAAGACTTGAAAGCGAATCATATTCTTAAGCAAGCCTATCAACGTTTGATCAAAGATCATCAAGCACTGAACAACGCACAGAATGCTTTCTATTTCATGGAGAAATATACTGAAGTTTCTGAGTTGATTGAAAATGATAAACTCGATCAAAAACTTCGCAGCATCCAACTGATGATACAAGCCGACATCACCGCTCAAGAGCGGGATGATTATTTCCTTTTGAACCAACAATTGGAGAAAGCCTATCAAAGTGCTGAGGTCATTCATGCGATTGGTCGTAAAGTTACCGCAACCAACGATTTGGAAGCCCTCTATAACATCGTCTACGAGAATCTCTCGAAGTTGATGGCCTCCACCACCTTCGGGATTGCCATTTACAATGAAAATTTAAATGCGCTTCAATACCAATATCTCATCGTAGATGAAGAGCGTATGGAAAAACATTTTGCCTCCTTGGAAAACAAAAGCAGTCTCGCTGTCCAATGTTTCACGCAAAATCGAAGTTTTGTGTTCCGTACCCGCGATGAAATCAAAGACATCCTTCACCAAGCACCGTCATCGAGCATTGGGAATGTGATGAATTCGATGATGTTTGTGCCCTTGGTCATCGAGGATAAGGCGATTGGCATCATCACCATTCAAAATCGTGCCGACCATGCCTACAATGAACAATCTTTGAAGACCTTGGAAACCCTGGCTGCCTACGTTGCCATTGCGATTCGCAACACACAGAAAAACAACGCACTCAAAGCTGAGATCGAAGAGAAGAACTTGATTCAAGATGAATTGGCGAAACTCAATAAAGAACTCCAAGACCTCAGTGAAATCGATGGTCTCACCGGCATCGCGAATCGACGTCACTTCGATGAGTTCTATGAATATGAATTCAAACGATGCCTACGATCACATGAATGGATGAGTCTGATGATGTTGGACATCGATCATTTCAAGGAATACAACGATCATTATGGTCACTTACAGGGGGATGAAATCATCATCCTGATTGCCAAGCTTATCGCAAAACATGCGAAGCGAAGCAGTGATCTCGCCGTACGCTTCGGCGGGGATGAGTTCATCGTCGTCTTAAGCAACACGACCCAAGAAGATGCCCATCACATTGCCTTGAACATCCAAAAAGAAGTACAGGCCTTAGCCTTGGTTCATGCCTTCAATCCCGTCGTCCCAAGGATCAGCTTGAGTATCGGCATCGCCAGTTTAATCCCCAATGCGGACAGCTCGACCAATGAGCTCTTGGATAAAGCAGACCAAGCTTTATACAAAGCCAAGGAGAATGGACGCAATCAAATCCAATTCTATAAAAAAATCAGTTCGAGTGACTGATTTTTTGTTGGCATTCGGCACATAAACCGATGATTTCGATGTGATGTTGGGTCATCTGGAAACCATGGGCATCTTCCACATCCTTCAACCAAGTTTCCATAGGACACGCATCCAAGGGAATCCGGGTATGACAAACTTGGCAATAAAGATAATGGTGATGGTCGGAACGTATGACCGCATAATAATTCTTGGGTTGGAGTGTGCTTGACGTTTTCTCAACGATATGATGCGCACAGAAGTGATCGATGATGCGATACACCGTCGATTGGTTCATCGAAACGTTCTTAAGGCGTAATTGTTCCAAGAGATCATCGACACTCATCGGTTCATGACTGTCCTGTAATATTTCAAGCAGAACCTCACGTTGTTTAGAGTACTTGAGTTGGTATTTGCTCAAGGTTTCACGTGCATTCATGTGTTCACTCCTTTCACCATGGTGATCAAGCTGATCAAGCCAAACAAGAGTGCATTAATCAAAACGATGCTGGAACCCGTTGGAAAGTCCAAGGTCACCGAAATCAAGATACCACTCATCACACTGATGATGGCGATGATGACCGCCCAAATGATCGTTGATTTGAAGCCTTTGGAAAGACGCAAAGCCGATACAGTTGGAAAGATGATCAAACTCGAGATCAACATGGTTCCGACAACTCGAATGCCCAACACAATCGTGATCGCCGTTAAGATTGATAATAACTGATTTAAACGTTTCGTCTTGCGTCCACTGACTTTGGCATAATCCAAATCATAAGTCATCGCAAACAAGTCTTGGTAAAAGACAAGCACCAGTGAAACAATCAACACAGTGAGTACCAAAGAAAGATAAACATCACTTTGGGCAATGATCAAGATACTCCCAAAGAGATAGGAACTCAAATCGACACTGAAGCCATTGGATACAGAGGTGATGAAGACCCCAATCGCTAAAGACGTGGATGCAATCAAACCAATTGCCGCATCCCCACCAATGCGATTCTCTTCGCTTAATTTCAAGATCAATAACGACGCTAAACTGACGATTGGAATCGAAATGATCAAGGGGGATTGATTCAAGACCAAAGCCAAGGCTACGGTCGCAAAACTGACATGCGCTAAACCATCCCCAATCATGGAGTATTTACGTAAGACGAGAAAGATGCCAAGAAAAGAACTGCTGATGGCAATCAACAGACCCACAATCAAAGCCCTTTGCACAAAGGCATAGGATAGAAGCTTAAAGATGGATGTGATGTTCATGGTTCTCCACCTGACACAAAGCAGCGGTTGCTTGGGGTCCTATTTGATGCATCAAGGCTTCTGACATGCACACATTCTGCACCGTTCCGAAGTAGACGACTTTTTGATCAAGATATAAGAGCTTCTTTGCATATTGATTCACCGAATTCAAATCATGCGAAATCAAGACGATGGCGACACCCTCTTCATCATGAAGTTGTTTGATGAGTTGATAGAATTCATCACGGAAGCCGGGATCCAGTGCGGATGTGGGTTCATCCATGATCAAGAGCTTTGGCTTATGAACCAAAGCACGTGCCAAGAAGACCCGTTGGGACTGTCCTCCTGAAAGGGTACCGATCTTCTGACTTAACAAATCTTCAATTCCTAATTTTTTACTTAAATCCAAGATGGCTTGATGCATTTTTCTACGATCGATTTTCTTGTTGGTGATGCCGGTCTGGATGATTTCATAAACGGTCGCAGGAAAATGTTTGTCTTGATTGGGTGAGCGCTGTGGAAGATAACCGATGTCCTCACGTTTCAAGTCGTCCCAGTACACATACGATCCATCAAAGCTTTCAATCAAACCCAAGATGCATTTCATCAAACTGCTCTTGCCGGAACCATTGGGTCCAACGATCGCAAGATAATCATTTTCTTCAACGAAAAAATTGATGTCATCCAAGGCTTTGACCCGTCCAAAGGATACTGAGAGATTGCGTACTTCCAAAAGTTTATTCATAGCGGAGTGCTTCCTTTAACTTTTCAATATTGTCTTCCATGATGGATACATAGGTCCAACCTGCTTGCATTTCTTCCGCATTCAGATTATGCGCACCATGCAAGACTTCGATCTTGACCTTGGCTTGTTCAGCGATGATGCGGGCAACACGTGGATCGATGAGTTCTTCATAGAAAATCACATTGATTTCTTTTTCAGCCAACACATCCATCAAACCCGCCAAAGCTTGAGCACTGGGTTCCGCATCTGGTGCATACCCGCTGTAGGGTGATAGAATCTCTAATCCAAAGCGATGGCTCAGATATCCAAAGGCAAAGTGACCCCCATAGATGATCTGGTTCAATTGAGCACGATCAAACAAGTCTTGCCAATTGGAATCCAACTCTTTCAAAGAAGCGATATAGCTGTTCGCATTCTCAATATAGAACGCATCATTTTCAGGATCGATCTCAATCAGTGCATCTCGAATCGATTCACTCATGATGATCATATTTTGCGGATCCAACCAATAATGTGGATCGAATGCCAACTCTTCCTCATCCTCATCTTCACCCTCATGACCATGATCAGCCTCAAGTAAAGTGATGCCATTGGACGCATCCAAAACAATTAGATCCTCCGAAGCATTCCCTTCAACCAAGCGTTTGACCCAAGGTTCCAATTCATCACTGGAATACACAAAAAGATCGGCTTCTACGATTTTCATCAAGATCGAAGCACTGGGTTCATAACTATGCGGTTCACTTCCCGCTGGTAAAAACAATTCCACATCCACCTTGTCTTGAGCAATCTGACGAATGATATCGTATTGTGGGAAAAGACTGACCATGATTTGAGGTTTATCCTCAACTTGAACAGTCGTTTGACACGCACTCAATAAAGCTAAGACCACGAATAATACCGTTAAACGTTTGAACATAAAAAGACTCCTATTTACACTGTCAGTGTAAGCGAAGTCCAATGAATATGCAAATGATTTGCATTTGCATTAAAAGATGTTTATTTTTGCGAAGTAATCAACCAAGCGATCGAAATTACCGTTATACCAGAATGCATCGATGCCAAACATTTGAGCTGACTGGACATTGGCCATCGAATCATCGATGAAGAATGCGGACTTCGGATCAATCTCCAACATTTCACAGGCAACACGATAGAACGCTGGATCCGGCTTGGAAAGTTTCAACTCAGCTGAAATGACTTTATGATCAAAGTATTGGAGCGCTTGAATACGGTCTTGGTAGTCATGGAAACACAGTGCCGCATTGGAGAACAGAACCAAACGATAGCCCATAGCTTTGAGTTCTTTCATTAGATCTGGAAAATAAGGACGCTCCGTCAAATGATCGTACCAAGTTTCCATGATGTCCAAAGCCAAAGCATGAAGCGAAATATCCAAACGCTTTAATACCCTTTCCTTAGCGTCTTCTAATGGCATGGTGCCTTGATCTAAATCCAACCACTCTTGCTTAAGAAAGATTTCATTGACCAAGCATTGGATGCTTTGGACATCATTTGTATAATTAGACACAATCGAGTAAGGAGAAAAATCAATCAAGACATTGCCTAGATCAAAGATGAGTGTTGAGTAGCGTTTCATAGTCGTCCTCTTTGCAATAATTATGCCATAAAATGCATATGTTTTAAAATCACGGTGCTTTTTATGTATAATGGTCGAGAGGTACAAACATGGAAATCAATCAAAACGAACAAGCTTTCTACATCGGAGACGATTACACTAACGCATTGGCTCGTTTGGTATTTCGAAATACCGACTTTGGCATGGTTTTAGAACACACGGAAGTAGATGCGAGTCTCGCAGGTCAAGGCATTGGACGCGCTTTAGTGAAATATGCCGTTGAAGTCGCACGCAATGAAAAGTTTCAGTTAGCAGTTGAATGCGAATACGCTCAAGCAGAGTTTAAAAAACACCCCGACTACGAAGACGTTCTATACAAAGGTTAAATATAAAGTTCGTAGTCGTACTAAGCAAACCTACACATGAATAACAAACATCCACCAATTCGTTGGTGGATGTTTTACATAAACTTAAGTTTTCGTTTATCCTCATACATACGTTGATCACTGTTTGAAATCACCGTTTTTAGACTATCCTTCTTTGGATCAAAGGTTTCACGACCAATCGCCACAGAGATTTTCAAATGCAAGTGATTGAGCGCAATGGGCTCGGTGAAGTTGTCTCGAATCCGTTTAATCATCTTATTGACATTCGCTTCTTCACTTAATCGAGCAATAATCACAAACTCATCACCACCAAAACGGAAGATCATATCCGACTCATGGCAGCTGTTCCGCATTCGCTTAGCACAGATGCGTAAGACCTGGTCCCCAATTTCATGACCATACTCATCATTGATTTCTTTGAAATTGTTCATGTCCAGGAAAATGACATCATACTTATCGTCTGGATTCACCCAGTCATTATTATCCATCAAATCGTTGAGATGGACGCGATTGAATAAACCGGTCAAGGGGTCGATCTTGGCTGAAGTTTCTATTTTCTCACTGTGTGAACGAATCAAGGAGAAGCGTTTCATGACTGTCGTCCCCACGAAGAGGACAAAGATGTAAAGCATGAAATACATGATGTTATTCATTTCACTAAAAAAGGTTCCAAATAACAAGGCGATCACTATCATGATTCCAATCGTGATCAATCGTGTTTGGCGTACTTTCCCTTGGCGATATCCAACGACGAGTAAATATATGAGATACGATCCAGAAATCACCATAACGACTTGAAATGCGTTGAATATCATCGATAGCATGCCTTCGGTTGAGAAAGAAACAACCAGTGGCATCAAAAAGATAGGTACATACAATGCACGTTGTATTTTAGCGGGATAGTCAAAGGAGCTGAATGTTCCCAAGAGCAACAACATCACTGGCAACATCATGAATACACTCAAGTATTCAAGTCGAATGATCCAAATCAAAGGAAGGTCAAAGTATGGAACGGCCATGTAGATGAAATGTGTCCCCGTGGTTGCGATGCGCAAGCTTACCAAGGCACTTAAGATCGCCATGTATAAAGAACGGACATCATTAACGATGAAATGAAGGAATAGAAATATAAAAGCGACTGCCAACAAGCCAGCAAAAATAAACACTTCACTCATCAAGACCAGTTCATAGTTGAAATCGATGGCGGGTAAGGTCCCAAACAAAGGTGCTTGAATCAATCCTCCTTTGCGTCCATCGAAATTCGCAACTTCAATCACGATGCGCGCTTCACCCTTCGCATCACTGACAAAAGCAGCTTTGGTGGTGTAGGTTGCAGGTTTATAAATCAATGCATTCTTCGCAACTTTCCCATTCTCCATAATCAAACTGTCATTCACATAAACCGCATGGGAATTCCCTGCTTCTTCGAGCAGTAAACCATATATTGTCTCTGGGTCCAATTGTGTCAAGGTTAAGACATAAGAACCGTAACCATATTGAGAATTGAGAACGCTTGACCAATCTTGAGCGCTTGATAAAAACGTTCTTGAATCGATCCGATCTGAGTGAACAAACTGATTGGGATAAAACTCCCACTCCCCTTTCAATCGATATGTAACCGTTTCTTGAACATCCGAAATTGGAAGGATCCCTTTTTGAGCAGTCAAAAAAGACGCTTGGTTGATGTTGTTTTCATTTAACCAAAACGCCATGGAAAGAGCGAATAAAATGAGTGTAATGATCGCGATATTTGAACGTTGCATAGTTTCAGTGACACTACTTTAAAACAGTTTGATATAAATTTCAAGGACTCTTTATTGACCATACATATCTCTATTCGATATGTACCATATTGTTTTTATTTCAATAAAAGCATAAACTAAACTAAATGAGGTTTTTATGAGTGAACATAATGATATCATCATCGTCGAACACGACAGCGAAGTAATCCAGTTTATCGCGCATACCTTCCAAAACAATACAAACATCACAAGTTTCAAGACCAGTACCGAGTGTTTGAATCATCTCAAGACCGGTCCTAAAGTCGATGTCTTGTTTTTAAGTGCTCAAAATGCACTGACGATGGAAACAGTGGAATGGATTCGGAGTGATGAGCGTTACAGTCATCTCCCTATTTTATTGATGATCACACAAGATCAGATGCGGGATGAAGCCCTTTACTATGCAAAAGGTGTCAGTGACATCTTAATCAAACCCTTACGCAACACACGTTTGTTGGCTGCACTGAAGCACTACAGTGAGCATAAACGGCTTCAAGACTATGTCCACAATCAGGAACAATGGTTGGAGTCCAGTTTGAACAAGCGTCTTTATGATTTACAGTTAAGTTTGGATCTATCCTTGGACATCGTATCGAATCTCGTGGCGACACGTGAGGAGTTGACGGGTCAAAAGATCACCAAGTTGAAACGTTACTATGAGTTGATTCTAAGAAAACTGCAGACACATCCGAAGTACAATCGATTTATTGATGAGAAATACATCATTCGTACCGTCAAGGCCTGTCCTTTACATGATATTGGTAAATTGGGCATTCCAGAAGCCATCCTTTTAAAGAAGGACAAACTGACCGTAGATGAATTCACTTTGGTCAAGACGCATACGACAATCGGGTACGATTCGATCCGCAGTGCCATTGAACCGTCCATTTTCGATCGTTTGATGGAATCGGCCATGAACAGCGAATCGTTAGAATTCTTCCGTGAAGCCTTGAACATCGCCAAGTATCACCATGAACGTTGGGATGGCAATGGTTATCCCGAAGGTTTGAAAGGACCCCAGATTCCCCTTTCAGCACGCATCATGGCCATCGTGGATGTTTTTGATGCCTTGACAAATAAAAAGGTCTACAAGGATGCTTGGAGCATCGAGAAGGCCTTTATGTACATTAAAGATAACAGTGGGACACAGTTCGATCCAGATGTCGTCCATGCCTTCACACAAGAGTTTGATGCGATTCGTAAGGTTTTTGATTGAACCCTCAAACTGAATGATGATAAAGCTGTTTGATTAATAAGCCATAGAACGCCAGTGAAACAAGACCTCCGATTGCGGCAAGTCCCATCATCATGGGATTGATGGCTATAAAGCGGATGAGAATCAGGTAGACACTTAATACACCAAAACCCAGACAACCCAGGATGCCTAGCATGCGGGTTGTTTTCTTTTGAAGGAACGTGAACGCAAAGAGCAGGAAGCTTAGATTTTGAATCAAGAAACCGGGTAAGGTCCAGATTGCATCATGACGTCCTTGATGAATCAGACCGATAAGTGTTGTATCGCTCAGTTGTGTGAATCGCATCAGTAGCCAAATTAGAAAAGCACGATTCATGAGGGTCATTAGCCCCAAGCCAATGGCATAAATGATGAACAAGCCTTTGAAACGAACATTGGTTTGCTTCAAAGCATAGAAGAATACTGCGAATACCCATGCAATGATCAGATTCAACGCATCCAAATGATAAAGTAAAACACTGGGGTGTTGATAGGCTTCCGTTAGCCAAGCTTGATCCGTTAAGGGTATGGGATATGTGTTTTGAAGCATCATGCTTAAGCCTAAATCTAATAGGATCAAAATCATCGCAATGATCAAAGGATCGATCAGTTTTCTATTCATTCGCCTTCTCCAAGGCATCTTCGATTGCTTTCAAGATAAGAATCGAACTGTAGGTCGCCCCTGTGATCACATCCACATCCAAGGTTTGTGCATCCAGCACATGATCAAGGATGCCTACAGCACTTTGCCCTTCACCGGTTTGATGTTCAAGGAGCGTCAACGTTGTGATGCGTTGGTTATGTATGTTTACTTCGACTTTGACTTTGATGGGAAACTGATTTGCATCTCCAATATAAATTCCATTTTTCCACTGGGAAGGATGCTGTGTTTCAAATGAATATTCTTTTAGATGCTCAAGATCGCGATTGAGTTTTTGAAAGCCTAGAAATCCAGCTAATACAATCAGTAAGACCACAATCAAAGTGATCTTAAGCTTCCGGGACATGATTCAGAATCCTTGCCTTTTGAGCAGCGCTTTTATGCGTTCGACTCATGATAAACGTATCTTTGACGACACCCGACTTCGCTTCGACCAAGGCTTTGAATTGTTTCATGGCTTGTCGTCCACCCCAAGCTTCAAAAGGAAAATACTGGGTTAAGACCAAGGTACAGGCTTGACCCTTTAGATTGGGGATTTGCTTAAGATAAGCACTCATGATGGGCGCTACGGTCCCCCCTCTCACACAGGCCGCGAAAACAAAATGATCTGCGTCTTCGATGGATGGCTTATCAGACAGTGTGATGGCTTTGGTATTGGGATTCTCATCATAAGCATGAATCGATGCGATCTCAATGGCGTGTTGGTTCAAGTGTTCAGCCCATTCCTGGATCAAACGCAAAGTGTTGTGGGTATACGAATAAACAATCATCTTGATTTTCATCAATATCCCTCCTATTGAAGCAAGACATCCAAGCAGGTATCGATGCTTTGATCGATGGCAGCTGGGTCGGCTTGATCATTCCCACTGAAATGCAACTGAAGAATGCCATGAATCGCATAGATGCAGGTCAAGGCAATCGCCTGGATTGTCTTCTCATCTTTGGTATTGCTAAGAAAACCAAATGACTTGATCATCAAAGCATCAAAACCAAATTCATCAAATCGTTCTTCACCAGGATTGACATGATGGAAATAGAAGAAACGAAAGATGTGCGGATGGTCCAAGAAATAATGCACATAACGTTTGAAGAGCGCATGGACACCCGCTTTGGACGCATCAATGTCTTGAACCAACATGAATGACGTCAGTTCATTGATCATCTGTTTCTTGCACGTCCACAATAAAGCATTGAAATCGGCGAAATAATTATAAATCGTCGCATACGAGTAACCTGTTTCTTCGGCAATCTTGCGCACACTCAGTGCTTCGATACCTTCTAACTTGATTTGTTTGATGGCAGTATCTACGAATATTTGTGCGATGCGTTGCCGTTTGATCTGTGTCATGAACACCTCTCTATTATATTAACACTGTTAATATAATCCTATATATGTGTCATGTCAATAACATTTGTTGATAAATTGTTCTAGGTATCGTTATACTGTAAGTGAATGTTCAAAAAAATACGTTTTCAAATGATCGCCGTCATCGCAATTGTTTCAATTGTGATTTTCGGTGTCTTAAACATTACCATTGAAAATAAACTCAATGAATTAAAAAAACATGAGCGTGACTTTTATAGTGAGATCACACGTGCTCGTGCGGATGAACTATCCAAAGAACTACAAGGTCATTTGAATAAGGTTCACATGGTGGCTCATTCTTACTTCATGGAATCCATGGATGTGGAAACCATCCTCCCCTTTCTAACCAGTCTTTTAAATCACAGTGATTTCAAAGGGATGACCCTTGCCCAACCCGATGGTAAGGCATGGACGACCAATGGAACGACCATCGATATCCGTGAGCAGGAACAATTTACGAAGATCTTTGAACGCAATAAGCTCTATGCGATTTCCGATCCATTTTACAGTCCATACTTCTACGAAAATGTGCCGATCATCACGCTTTCCTATGCGATTCAAAGAGAAAGTACAACGGTTGGCTTAGTGAATGCGGTTCTGACCACGCGTTTCATGGAGACCATCATTAGTGATATCCGCTTTGACACCTATGGGTATGCCTGGATCGTGGATGGAAACGGAGGCATCGTTG